>NZ_JPUW01000045.1:0-16203 GCF_000743635.1 Lysinibacillus sp. BF-4
ATACCAGTATTAGGTTATAAAAAGAATGGGCAACAATTTATATCTCACTGTTTGGATAAAGAGTGTGATTTCTTTGACGAAATTCCTGTTTACTTTATTGATGAAGCTATTTATGAAAAGCAACCTACCTTTTTAATTGGCACAGTCGATAAGTTTGTGCAACTCACATGGAATCCTAAAGCACGTTCAATTTTTGGCATCGGCGAAAGTGGTGAGCAAGTCGTAACACCACCAAATTTGATTATTCAAGATGAACTACATTTAATATCAGGCCCTTTAGGAACGCTTGCAGGACTGTATGAAATGGTAATTGAAGAGTTTTGTACTAAAGTTATTAATGGGAAGCGTATAAAGCCAAAGATTATTTCTGCCACAGCAACAATTAAAGAATTCGAAATTCAAGCGAAATCTTTATTTGGACGTACCAAAGCAAAGCTATTTCCTAGCCCAGGTCTAGATATAGATGACTCATTTTTTGCTAAGGTAGCAACCGATAAAGATGGTATTGCTTTACCTGGTCGAAAGTATGTAGGTATCTATACTACAAATGTTGGTCTCCTCATGTCACAAGTTAAAGTTTTCTCTAGTGTTTTAGAAGAAGGGAAGCGTTTACCAGAAAAGGAAAGAGACCCGTATTGGACATTATTGGCATTTTATAACAGTTTGCGTGACTTGGGCGCAGGTATTAATTTATGTTCAATGGATATACCTACGTATATGAATGCTATAAAAAATCGAGAAGGTTACCCTGAAATGCGCTTTATTCAACACCCATTAGAGCTAACTTCACGTATTCAAAGTAATAAAATAGCTGCTACACTTGATAAATTAAAAATAGAGCTAACATCTAACAATGCAAAAAATGTCTTAGATGTTTGCCTTGCTTCTAATATTATTGAAGTAGGTGTAGATATTGATAGGTTGTCATTGATGGCTGTGGTAGGACAACCTAAAACAACAGCTCAGTATATTCAAGTCACTGGTCGTGTAGGCAGACGTTGGTTTGAACGTCCAGGCGTAATATTCACCTTATATTCAAATCGTAGTTCACGTGATAAATCTCATTTTGAACATTTTAATGAGTATCACCAGCGTTTATACGCTCAAGTTGAAACGACAAGTGTTACCCCATTTTCAGATGCTAGTCTAGATCGAGGTTTAGCAGCAATTGTTATTGCATTTTTACGACAAAGATTTTCTAAAACAATGGCTATAGAGCCTAATGTGGAAGGATATAAAGAAATCCTTATAGATGTTAAATTTAAACAGTTTATCCGAAATATTAAGGCGCGATTAAAACTAATTGATCCCGAACAGAATGATTACTTCGATGCTAAATATCGAGAGTTTCATGACTTAATAATGGCTGGAAATTATAATACTTGGAAAGCTGATGATGGCATGCAAGGCATAATGTATATCAGTGGTGATCCCGCTGCGCCTGAGTTGTATCCTGATGCCATACCGATGATAAATTCGTTACGAAGCGTAGACGCCACTAGTTACGGAGAAATAACAACGAGTGTCAATAAAGACCATGCAAAAGAAGAAATAATAGAGGATGCGTTAGGAGACTTGCTAAAGTGAAAAAAATACCGTTAAGAAGAAGCCAGTTAGTAAGTACAAATGGACCTGGCTCCCTAATTGTAAGTCCAGAAGGTGAAACAGCAATTGTAGGTGCTTTAGATTACTGGTTCAATAAAGATAATATGGCTAATCAGAGCCTTGAAGAATTTGAAGTCTACGAGCCTAGACTAAAAGGTTTTCTAGGCGTTAATAAATTATATACGCCACCGGATTATAGGGATACAAATGAAGGTATTCCCAATGCGAAAATAACAATTCCAATGTTACGTTTTCCATTATGGCATTATTGTCCTTTTTGTAAAACAATGGATAAGTTAGAGTATGGTTTAAGAACTTCTCAAGTATATTGTAAAGTTTGTGATCAAAGACGTTATATGAAACAAGTGCCTTTTATTACAATATGTAAGCAAGGTCATATCTCTGATTTTCCATGGATGGAATGGGTGCATGAAGGGGGATTTTGTAAAGGGAAGCTCTCACTTAATACAAGTGGGGGCGCTACATTAGATTCATGGAAGGTTAAGTGTTCATGTGGTAGTGAGCGTTCATTAAGGGGGATTACAGCTAAGCGTCAAAATAGCTCTGCTTTAACAGAAGAGCTATATGCTGATGAGAGAAAGTTCATTTGTAGTGGACATAAGGCCTGGTGTGGCGATGAGCATGAAGAATGTAACGAGCCGACAGTTGCGATTTTACGAAATTCTATCAATGTCTATTTACCGCAAAAGGTCAGTGTGATTTCTTTGCCAGGCGAAAAGAATCAAAATGTGGACAAACTAATTGATTATTTGCAGGGTCAAAAAGCCATTCATCGTATACTGTCTAAAATAACAAATTTTGAAGATAAAGTGGATACGCTTTATAATGCGCTAAGTGTTCAAGGGTTTGCAAGAGAAGATTGTGAAAAAACAATTCTTTATATGAGTGCAACAGATGAAGAACTTACTGAGGAAGGATTATCACCAATGATGTTGCGTGAAAAAGAGGGACGTATCTTACAAAGTGCTCAGAATGAAAATTACTTGAAAGTCTATAAGGAGTGGAATCAAGAAGAAGAAGATGCAGTAAACTATGCTGGAAAATATCAAAATGTTATCTCACTAGTAAACCGTGTTACTAAGCTAAGAGAAACTACAGCTTTAGCGGGTTTTAAACGATTAAGTTCGATGGACGAGGAAGGAAATTATACATTTAAAAAGAGTTACGATTTAATGTATCAGCAACAAATCGATGATAACCAAAAGTGGTTGCCGGCATATAGCGTATTCGGAGAAGGTATTTTTATTCAGTTTGATTTAAATGAAATTAAAAAGTGGGAAAACGATCCTAACGTTCAACACTACTTTCAAAATTATTTGAAGCGGATAGCCAATATGAATCATTATATGCCTGAGATGATTGAGGGCCCAAGGAGTATGATGGTTCATTCGTTTGCCCATCTTATGATAGAAGAGATTGCAAATACAAGTGGTTATAATATGGCTTCTATTCGAGAAAGGCTTTATATTAATGAAAACCAAGTAGCAGTGCTTATTTACACATCTGCAGGTGATGCAGAGGGAACATTTGGTGGATTGGTGAGAATGGGGCACAAGAGTAAAGTATTCCACCTCATTGATAAAGCGCTGAAGAAAGCGTATTGGTGCAGCTCCGACCCTGTATGTACGGAACTCAGTAAGAGCACCGGTCAAGGGTTAAATAATTCTAATGGTGCTGCTTGTTATAATTGTATTTATATCCCGGAAACATCATGTGAATGCGGAAATATGTATCTAGACAGGTCGTTAGTGAGCGATGCAAAAATAGGTTTTTTAAACTTAGCAAAATACAAATAAGAAAAATGAACGTCTACAAACTCATAATTAAGAGAAGTAGACGTTCATTTTTTATATTTTAAAAGTTGTATTTAGTATATTTAAATAGTTTCTTCGGATAATTTAATACTTAGTAAATTGACTACATTATAAAATAAAAAGTCTGTAAAGTGCATTTAGACGCATTAAAAATTATGTTTATAATAATTGCTTATGTTTATAAGGTGTAAGTAAGTTGATAGAAAAATGTTTCATGATATAATAAAAAATAAGGGAAAAAGTGGGGGGTCTTACTATGATTTATGGTTCGAGAGATATAGCAGTAAGTGGAATGAAGTATGAATATGAAGTTACAAGAAAGTTAAATACTGCTTTTGAAAATCAAGATTTCTTTGGCATTAATGGTTATCCTATGCACCATAAGGATGGTTGCTTTCATAGAGAAGTCGACGTGTTATTTGTACACCGCGAGTTAGGTATTTTTAATATTGAAGTAAAAGGTATAAAAATTAACGAGATTGATTTTATCATAGGTAATGAATGGCATATGATTCCGACCTTTCATAGTAAGACGATTCAGCCATTTCATCAAGCGATGCAGCAAACCTATATGTTAGAAGGTAACCTGAAAGACGCAGGTATGCTTAAAAAAAGCGAAAGAATTAAAACTGTAGTTGCTTTACCAGAAATCACAAAAGCAGAGTGGCAAGCACGTGGTTTTGATAAACAACCTAATCTTCCTATGCCATTACTTAAAGATGATTTTCTTACTAAAAGTGCTTTGATTGCTAAGATGAAACACTATGACAATAATAAAAAATCTGTAATGTTTTCTAGTGAGAGATGGCAAGAAATACAAAAGTTTTTCCAAGTGGACAACTTATTGGTAGATAAACCTATAAATTCGGTTGAGAAATATATAAACTATGAAGGCGAATCAACAGAAAAACCTTTATTTTCGCAATTACTGATTATTCATACCGCAGAAGAATGGGATGCAGCGAAAATCGTCAAAAAGCTAAAGAGCGGCATTAAAATTTATTTATTTTTAACAGACCCTAAACTACAGCGAGGATTGCGAGGAACAGATGAATTTGTTGACAAAAATCAACTTGAAGTATTTATCTTGAAAAAATCATTACCTGGGTTAAAGATTAACGATGGAAAAATGAGTGCTTTACAAAAAACTGCTTTTGCCAATCTTACAAAAACATGTGAATGGTTTAACGCAGGTCAATACCAAGCCATCCATGCTGGAAAAGATAGTCATCAAGCGATTATAGCTGGAGCGGGTACAGGAAAAACACACGTTATGATAGATCGAATATTATATTTGCACAAGGTATGGGGCACTGCTTTAGATGAAATTATCATGCTTACCTTTACCAATCAATCGACAAATGAAATGAGAAACCGTTTAGAAGATCGACTTATTACTTTAGCACAACTAACAGGGAGCAGTGCGTACTTACTTCTTGCGGAAGATGTTGCTAACATGCAAATTAGTACAATTCATTCCTATGCGAAAACTGTAATTGAAACTTTAGCTCATGAATTAGGGTATGGTAAAAATATTAAGTTGCGCAGTTTTACGAACGAAAAGTATGACATTATTAAAGATTTGATTGATAAGTACCTAACTCATATGCCGGATGATTTCTTTAAAGTATATGGCATTCAACATTTTGAATTGCATAAGTATATCGTGGATTTATGGAAAGAGTTTGAGAAAAATGGGTTATCTAAAGAAGAAATTAAAGAAAAGATTGACTGGGGAGATGTTGAAGCGCAATCGCAACCACTTGCAAACTTATTTAAGTATGTATTCGCTCACTGTGAAACAGCGCTTGAGAAAAGAAAACGTACATTAAATGCGATAGCTATGAATGATGTAATAAGAAAATTAAAAACCTTTACAGCAGAAGGTTCTTTAGCATTGAAACAATTGAAGCAAGATTGCTATCTTTTTATAGATGAGTTTCAAGATAGCGATGATGTACAGATTGCATTTATTGCGCAGTTACAACGTATCGCCAACTATAAACTATTTGTGGTTGGTGACGTTAAGCAAAGTATATATCGATTTAGGGGAGCGGATTATCGTTCATTTGATGAACTAAAACGTAAGTTAGGCGCTAATGCGACAATGACTGAATTAACCTTACGAATAAATTACCGAAGCTCACAAAATCTATTAAGTGAAATGGATAAATATTTCATGTCGTGGGGGCAACAGGAGCCGCAACTACTACCATATTCTGAAGAAACAAGATTAAGAAGCAACATTCAATCGCAAGTTAGTGATAATTGGGAAATAGTTAATCCTCGACAAAAACAAACGAAGCAGGAAATTAAAAAATGGATTAGAAAAGCATTGCAGGATGTAGATGGTACTGAAAATAAACAAGTAGCATTACTAGTTTACAGCAATCAACAAGCGGGGTACTTACAACAAGTCTGTGAAGAAATAAATATACCAACTGTAGAAAATCTAGACGGTACATTTTATACTACGTTAGCTGTAAGGCATTTCCACTCCTTGCTATTAGCTTTACTTTATCCTAATAATCTAAATTATATGATTGAAGGACTAAATACACCGTATTTTAACGCTGTAATCAAGCCGCATAGTTTATTGAAAGCATTAGGAAACCGAGCGAAATTAAATGAAATGTTAAAAGCAATTAAGGATGAAACGATTATGCCCTATGTCGAAAAGTTAAAAGAATATAGTGTATTGTCAGTCATTCAATTGCTAATTGCTGAAAATAATACGTTACACTACTTGAAATCTTATTTTATGGAGCAAGGACAGAGCGAAGAAATGGCAGACCACCAAGCGCAAACGTATATTTTATATTTGCAACATCTATTGCTAATTATCGAAAAGACTTTCTCTACACAGCAATTAACATTGTACACGTTAGTGACTTGGTTGAATTTACAAATTAGTACAAACCGTAATGAAAATACACCGATTGTAGAAAACAGTAAAGCAAAAACCGTGATTTCTACTGTGCACCGTGCTAAAGGGTTAGAGTTTGATACGGTTATTATGCCCATGCTAAATGCGAAATATGGTCAAATTACTAATGAATTTTATATTGAGGATAAAGTACAAAATGATGGCAGCCGCAAAGTTGGATGGATATTTAAAATGTCGCAAAAGGTATGCTGCAATAATTATTATAGTGAGTTAAGTAAAGTTGAAACATTAGAGGAGCGCAAAGAACAAGCAAGGTTGCTTTATGTTGCCTTAACCCGAGCTAAACAACGAGTCGTTTTATTCATGTCGACAGGTGATTTAGACACTTGGTCAGGATTATTACAGCAAGCACAGAGAGGAGTAAAGTAGTGGTACAAGTATACACATATGATACACCAGAATGGTATCAACACCCCCAATTTACTAATATGACGGATGCGCTTCATATTTGTGCTACAGGTAATGTGAAGCAAGGTATTTTAGAAAAATATAAAAGCAATTTCAGCAATGTTATAACGGTACATGCTGTTATTAAGGAATTTGAACTATCTAGAGATTGGTATAATCCTGAAAATCGTTTGCAACAGTACCTTACCTTATCTCGTGAAATTCAGCAGTATGAATTCAATAATGAAGAGTTAGCCTATTCATTTAAAGCAAATAAAGAACAAGTACTAGAAACTATTAGGTTTTTAGTTGAGGCGGGGCAAAAACCATCCGATTTAGACGAAAAAGTAAAAACCAAACAGGAACGAGCTTTTCAAATAATCTGGAGTGATTTTGAGAAAATTACAGATGCATGTAGTGAGCATCGTCATCTATTACAAAGTTCGGTGGGGGCACAAAAATTTCGTAATCAGTTTAAGTTACTAAAAAATAACACCATATTTTTACACGGTTTTTATTTCATTACTCCCAATCAGCAAGTGTTCTTTAAGTATTTAGAGCGTTTAGGTTTTCAGCTTATTTTCTTTCAATACTATGATGAGCGCTTTCCGACCACGTTTGATTTTATAAAACAGTTTATTAACGAAGAGTATGGCTGGTCATCTGATTGGCATATCACTAAAACGTTACAAAATCAATCAGCTACATTAGGGACGCAATTTTTATCAGGATATGAAGATGGAAGAGTGAATCAAGCATCAATAAAAAAAGAAATTATAAAATATCCTACATTTTTTGATTTTTTGCAAGATGTCGTCATTCCTTTGCACTCGGGAGAACAATCCACTGAGTGGAATGAACAAAATAAAATATTTGCGCCACAAGCTAAGCAGCTAAACCAATTATTGCAGACCCAATATCCTATGTTAGATAGCTACAAACAAAATTTCTTATCTCATCCGATAGGAAGGTTTTTGATTAATATCCATGAGGTATGGCAAGAGGGACAATTAAAGCTGCATGAAAGTCTAATAATGGAACTCTTTTCTTCCGGCTGGCTTGTTGATGAAAAGACTGAAGAAGACGCTAGAAACTACACCTATGATTTAAAACAAATTTTCCCTTATTTTAAAGGTTGTGAAACTTTAGAACAATGGAAAAATACAATTGAAAAGTTATACATGGAAAGTGAAAAGCTTCTAGGCTTATTTGGTGCTACGGATGTGAATACGAGGGAAGCACAGTTCGCTACACCCTTTAGCAATCTTAGTTATTTAAGTTTGCCTTTAGAGCGTATAGCACAAATACGCAAATTCTTCCAAGAAATAGAGTATTTAGCGAAAAGTTTATTTAGCTCTGAAGATGGCGCCAGTTGTATCGATGAGCATTTTAGGAAGCTGAGATTATTATTACAGAAGCGGCGTGATTTATCGGTTGATACGGATTCTTTAGAATTGAAATTGCTTAATCAATTGATTAGACGTTTAGAGAATATTAAAGAAAGAGTAGACTTCTTATATGATGATATCCACTCAGCTCTTTATTTATATTTAAATGGTAAGTTCTCAGACAAAGAAGATAAAGGGGAAATTATCACAGAATTTCTAGAAGTGGACGGTGAAATGTTTAAACAACGTCCCGAAAAAGTATGGTTAGCGGGGATAGATGAACACGGCTTGCCATTTGGGAAAGCAAGTTTACCTTGGCCATTAACGCAACAAACTATAGAAGAACTAGGAAAAGAAAATGTAGCGGTGCAATTGTTTCTTAATCGCAACAAGGCAGTTAAACAAATATCAAGGTTTTTGTTCTTCATTGCATTAGAATTTCTTTCGATTGAAAATTTACAATGCTCGTGGCTTAGTAATCGCGGTAATCATGATAACCTCAATTCTACCATGTATGTCCGTCAACTAGGTTTTATACCTAAATTGTATAGCCCAATTCAATTCCCAGCGGATAAAGAGTTTGAGACTTATGAAGCCGATTTACCTCTACCTACAGCTGGTGAGTTAGCAAGTTTTAAACAAACCATTGATGAAGAAGTAGTGCAGATGGAATATCTACTTTGCCCTAAACGCTTTTATTATAGTCGGATCCTACAACCTTACAGTACAATTTCAGAAGATTTTGTGCATGGGTTTGTATATTCCACAACGTTTAAAACGGCACTAAGTTTATCAAGAGAGATTAAAGGTAGGGAAAGTGACGCTTCAAAAATCGCTGAACAATTAACACCTTATTTCCCTCAATTTGAACAATATCGTGTTGATTCCATTGTCCAACATTCTAAAAATTATGCATATCGTAATTTTACAAAAAATATCAAAAAAATAAAGGAAAATATCGTCTTTCCTGGTTTAACAACCGCCTTGAAAGGCAAACTAAAGCAAAATATCACACCAGTTAATATAGCGACAATCTTTGATCCAACCAACTCATTCGAAGCAAAACCTTCTAAAAATTGTAAGTATTGTCCGCATCAATCTTATTGTATAAGTGCTCAATATCAAGTCGATGAGTGAGGAGGTAAAAAATGACGCATTTATTAAAATTAATGGCCAGTAAATGGCATTTGCTAAGCAATCGTCAGGTATCTTGTAATACTAAAGCTGACAGTGTACAAGATGTGGCTAGAGCACTTGCTAACAAAGTTGCAGAAAGTCCAGAGCATGTAGAATACGCAAATGATTCAAAGCACGTTAACACCGAAGGACACCTAGTAAATCTACAAACTAAGGTTCGTTTAAGAGATAAATTTGATTGAGATCTAGAGCGAAGATTATTATATGTAGTAATGGCAAGCGCTAAATCTATATTAGTCATGTTTATGTATGAGGATTCAGCCAAAAAGACTTCAAAATTAGATGAAAAATAAAAGAGGTTAGGACAAAAGAAAAAATGTGAGACGATTTTCAAAATCGCCTCACATTTTTTTGCTTTCAAGTGCAATAAATAATTTATTTAGCCAAGAAAGTTACTACTCAAATTTTATATCTTTCCTAAAAATCGAGTTATGTCCCAGCCTCTTTTTTATAACAAGTCTAAGATAAATTCCTTATTCAACCAAAATGATTGTTTGGTAATTGTAGCCCCGCAAGGCAAGGTTACGGTGTCTTTGCCATCACGCGCTTTAGAGCGGATATGGCATACACCATTAAATTTTGCATTGGGCAGGTTGTTGCGATTACCACGTTTAGTTGGTGTGACGCTAACGCCATTGTGTAAAATTTGTTGGGTTGTGTCATAAAAATCACGCAGAGTAGTGTCAATAAGTTGTTTTGGCATATGCCAAAGAACGAGGTCTTTAAAGTAGAGCTGCTCACTCTCATCTTTAGCAAAAATCACAAATACCCATGTGGTAGCTTCAAACATTTCAAAGAGCGAGCTATCTTCAAATGGTGTATGATACCACTCATTAAAATCAATTTGTGGGAAAGACATATGTTCTTTCATACTGCCGTTTTGCTCTAGCCTAATAGTTTTAAAGCGGTAATTAGCTTTCGCAAATTCTTCGATGTTCTCTAGCTTTGTGCCTTTAATACCTAATACACCGCTTACGAGTTGAGGGACGCGTGATTTGGCGTTGGATAGTTTAATGTCATATGTTGTTGCGATATCCTCAAGTTTCATGCCTTGAAGCGGTTTAAATTTATTTTGTAAAATTTCAGGCAGGCTGAGTCGTTTTAGTTGATCTTTCGTCGTAAATTTGGTAAGTTGCGAAGGGTCTACTAATGTGCGAACGAGCGCGGTCATATAGCTTGCTTTTAACGAATATGCGCGTTGTTTAGCAAGAATGGGGCTATTAGGTTGTTCACGTAAAGTTGAAGCATTCGCGCCTTTTGTAGCTGCACCTAAGTAGCTCGTATCACCTTCTGATAATAGGTGCGCTTCACCATTTTTAATTTTGGTCGTAATAATCTTCCAATCATTTTGGATAATGAGTAAGTCTTCCTCACTAAAGGTATGTAAGTAGGTTTTGGTAATCGTAAAATCAAGACTATCTGTTTTGTCTTGCCATAGGTAAAAGAACAAAAGTAGTTTTTCATTTTTTTGCCAGAAGCTTGAGGTGTAAAAGGTTTGTTGGTACTCTTCCATATAATTGATGATATTTAATACAAGGCGTTCTTTAGCAGAGAGTGAGCCATTTTTATTAAGTTTGATAGGTGTAACTTTAAGTTCAATACCTAGCTCTTTAAAGTCGGCTTCCTTATTAGAGTTAATGGTATAGCCAAAAAAGCTTTCTTCTATAATATGCCCTAAGCCACCTTTATGGACTGTGCGTTTATTTTTACATAATTCTCTAAATGTCTTTTGTTCAGCTGTTGCTGAGTAGTTTACTAATGCTTCTGTTGTTTCAAATTTTTTCATTATATTGCCTCCTTTGCTTTAATTCTAACATAATGTAAGGTGCTTGAAACTTACAGCAAGAAAACCTATAATTAAGGTTTGTAGAAAGGGTGTTCGTAGTATGAGTACAACAATTAATGTAGTGGAGTTATTTGCGGGTGTTGGTGGCTTTCGTCTTGGCTTAGAACGCGCAGATAAGTCTGTCTTTAAAACGGTTTGGGCAAATCAATGGGAGCCTTCACGTAAAGCGCAACATGCGTTTGACTGTTATACCAGTCATTTTAGTGAGGGTGAACAGGTTAATACGGATATTGCGCTTGTGCCGAACACCACGTTTGAAGCGTTAGATGTGGATTTAGTTGTCGGAGGTTTTCCCTGCCAAGACTACTCTGTAGCGCGCTCACTAGCGGGTGAAAAGGGGCTTCAGGGTAAAAAGGGTGTGCTTTTTTGGGAAATTAAACGTGTGATTGAAAACAGTCACCCACGCTTTATCTTGCTTGAAAATGTTGATCGTTTGTTAAAGTCACCGTCTAAACAGCGCGGACGTGATTTTGCAGTGATGTTAGCGGTATTTCGTGATTTAGGGTATGACGTGGAGTGGCGTGTTATTAATGCAGCAGAGTATGGGCATGCTCAGCGCCGTCGCCGTGTATTCATTTTTGCTTATAAAACAGAGTTGGTGTATGCCAAAGCGCAACAGGCATTAGCGAAGGATGCATTATTATTTAAAGAGGGATTTTTTGCGAGTAGCTTCCCAGTAACAGGTGAACCATACAAAAACCGCTATGCTACTACGGAGTTGCCAGAGGATGTTGTCGCAATCTCAGATGAATTTTCGTTTGAATTTTATACAGCTGGTATTATGCAAAAAGGTAAGGTGACAACAACACAGCCAGTGGCTAAAGAAATTGCACCTACTACACTTGCAGCAATTATTGAAGATGATGTGGATGCTATGTATTATTTAACCGAAGCTGAGGACGAAAAATTTACGTACCTACGTGGTGCTAAGAAAATCGAACGTGTTTCAGCAACAGGGCATACGTATTTCTATTCAGAAGGTGGTATGTCACCAGTTGATGATTTAGCTTTACCAGGGCGTACTATGCTGACAAGTGAAGGTAGCGTAAATCGTAGTACACATATTATTGAGGTGGATGGACGAAAACGTTATTTAACACCAATGGAATGTGAGCGCTTAAATGGCTTTGATGATAATTGGACGGCAGGCATGGCAGATCGCATGCGTTACTTCTGCATGGGAAATGCGTTAGTTGTACCATTAATTACAACCATGGGTAAAAAAATTAAAGAAATCAACGAACAAGAGCCTAAGCAAGACCTACAAATTACGTTTCATTTGTGATAGAGAGGGTTTGAGACGCTACCTATCTTCTTTGTAAGTGAGGAGTTAGAAAAACAAAGAGCGAAGTATTATCATTTATTAAATGGTACAAGAGGTGCAAAACCTAATTGGTTTGCGTGGCTACAGTTCTTTTTAGGCGCTTCAGCTCGCATGACAGAAAAGCTCAATATTCTATTGGATAAAGCAGAGGATATAGCAAGTAAAGGATTACAACAATGTGAGACACTAATTGAAGAAAAAATTTATGTATTTACGTTTAGAGAGCCTAATGTTACGGCTGTACAGGTGGCTGATGTGTTTGGTATTGCCGCTACAACAGCTAGACGTGCCCTCAATGAATTGAGCGATAAGGGCTTACTATTTAAAGACACAGCCAAGCGTAGAAATATCGAATATTTAAACTATGATGTATTAGATTTAATTGATAATTAATAAGGCCAAATGAAACCATTTGCCATGCAAGACGTATACTACTATAGTAAGTAACAGGAAGCGGGGATACTATGGAGTTAATCGTATTATTAGTGCTCGCAATTATTGCCTATTTGGTATTGAAGTTGGTGTTTGGTGCGCTAAGCTCATTGCGCTTTGTGCTACTGGCGCTGCTTATCTTCTTATTGTGGTATTTTAATTTGCTGGGCGATATGGTGGCGGTTTTTCAGGCGTTGTTTGACAACATTAAAGCATTCTTTAGTGGACGTGACGCAACGAGCTTTAAAATCGATTCATTCTTTTAAGGCTACTCCTTAGCGAGTAGTCTATTTTTATTGGAGGTTATGGGATGTATACACATTTATTTTTTGACGTGGATGCCACGTTGTTGGATTTTCCGGCGGGGGAGTTGTACTCGCTGTCTCGTTTGTTTGAGGAGTTGTCATTAAGCCCTTATGATGAGGTGCAGGCAACGTATACTAAAATTAATCGTGCGCTATGGGACGCATCGGAGCGCGGCGAAATTGGTGTGGAGGCGTTGATGAGTGAGCGTTTTACGCAGTTACTGGCGGCGTTTGAGCTTGCGGGTGATGGACAGGCGTTAGATGAGTTGTTTCGTGCGCGTTTAGCGGAGGATGACTTTAGTATTGCGGGTGTACGTGACATGCTTGAGCGTTTACATAAGCAGTATACGATTGCGATTGCGACAAACGGCATTGCGACGACGCAGGAGGCGCGCTTAACGCGTGCAGGGCTGTGGCCATATATTGACGCAACGTTTGTCTCTAATGAAATTGGGGTGCAAAAGCCAGATGTCCGCTTTTTTGAGCCCATGATGGCGCTTGAGGGCTTTGATAAGTCGCGTGCGTTAATGATTGGTGACTCGTTAACGAGTGATATGGAGGGGGCGCGCCGCTTCGGTATGCCGCGTTGTTGGTATAACCCTTTGCAAAAGCCACTGCCAACGGTGCCTGTGCATTATATTATTTCGGATTATGCCCAGCTTGAGCGTTTATTGGCATGGCAATCGCCAATACGTGTGCGTTTAGTGCATCCTGATTTTGCGCAAGACCGTTATTTTGTTGGTGAAGGCGAGTTGCCGCAAATTGTGAGTGATCCGCACGAAATGGTACAAAAAATGCATGAAGCAGGATTTTTAGACACTACGCTAGCATCTGCTGATAAAGTCATCGAACTCCGTACGCACGCTGTGAAATAACTACTGCCTAAAGTAATAGTTTATGATAGAATAAGAATATTCTAATAATTTAGTAGACTTTTTCGAAAGGCGATGTTGAGAGATGAAGGTAGAGGACATGTTGATTGAACGAACAACGACACCAAAGGAGAAACCAGATTTAGATACGCTGGTATTTGGTAAGACATTTACGGACCACATGTTTATGATGGATTATACGGAGGGTGAGGGCTGGCATGGTGCGCGCATTGTGCCGTACGGTGATTTAACGGTAAGCCCCGCTGCAATGGTATTCCACTACGGGCAAACGGTATTTGAGGGCTTAAAGGCGTATAAAAACGAAGCAGGTGATGTGACGTTATTCCGCCCAGACGAAAATATGGCGCGCTTAAATGCGTCAAATGATCGCCTCTGTATGCCGCGTGTGGATGGCGACTTTGTCATCGAGGCTATGAAGAAGCTCATCGCAATCGAAAAGGACTGGATTCCTGCACGACCAGGTATGGCACTGTATGTGCGTCCTGTAATGTTTGCGACGGAGCCTTATTTAGGTGTTTCGCCGTCAACGATGTACCGCTTAATTGTGTTACTGTCACCAGTAGGTGCGTACTACAAAGAGGGGATTAATCCTGTTAAAATTGCGGTGGAGAGCGAGTTTGTACGCGCGGTTAAAGGCGGCACAGGTGCAGCTAAAACGGCAGGTAACTACGCGAGCTCATTAAAAGCGCAAGAGGTAGCGGCAGCAAGTGGCTACTCGCAAGTATTGTGGCTAGATGGCTGTGAGCACAAGTACATTGAGGAAGTTGGCGCAATGAACGTGTTCTTTAAAATTAACGGGGAGATTGTAACGCCTGCGTTAAACGGCAGTATTTTACCAGGGATTACGCGTAAATCAGTAGTTGAGTTACTACAAAGCTGGGGCGAAAATGTCAGCGAGCGTCGCCTATCAATTGATGAGTTAATTGAAGCAGCAAACAATGGCACGCTTGAAGAAGCATTTGGTACAGGTACAGCGGCCGTTATTTCACCTATTGGGGAGCTTGCGTACCAAGGCAATAAAACGATTATTAACAATAACGAAATTGGGCCACTCGCGCAAAAGATTTATGATACGATTACAGGCATTCAAACAGGTACAACTGAAGATACTTTTGGTTGGCGTGTAGCAGTTCCCGTAAACTAAAAAAATGAGTTCGGTAGTATACCGGACTCATTTTTTATTTTGCCTTTAACTGAGCACCTTAACCCGTTGTGGTGGGTGATAAAGGCTGTAAATAATACCGCCAAAAATAAGCGCAATGCCAAACAGTTGCCATGTTGTTGGCGCAAAGCCTAACAGTATAACATCCAGCGCAATCGCAACAACAGGGTCCACAAAGGTTAATACGGATACAATAAGCGTTGGTAACTCGCGCACACTATCAAAAAACAAGTAAAATACAAAGCCGGTATGGATAAAGCCTGTGCCTAAAATATACAGCCAATTAGTGGTCGTAAGCCCGTTAAAGAGCGCAAAGTCTACAAATGGCGCTAATAGGACGATGCCTACAATTGTTTGGGTAAAGGTGAGGGCATAGGCGCTTAGGTTAGTGATGGTTTTACTCGTAAACACTGTTAGCGCATAAAATACGGCAGATAACATGGCCCACATAAAGCCAGACGACAATAAATCGTCAAGTGACGTAAGGTTGTGGATGCCCACAATAAAAATACTGCCTAAAAAGCAGGCAATAATCGCAATAACCGCGCGTACGGTCATTTTTTCGCCCAGAAATAATGTACCTAAAATTAGCACAAATACGGGGGCTAGGTTATAAATAGAGATGGCAACGGAAATCGCCATTTCTTCAAAGGCTTTAAATAAAAACACCCAGTTGAGCACGATAAATACGCCGCAAATTAGTGTGCGTAGCACTTCCTTTTTGGACCAGCGCTCGGTTTTATGCCCACCTGTTAGCCACCACACAGCACCTAAAAATAGTGTGGCACAAATGCAGCGGATAAAGACAAGCTCAATAGCGGGGATGCCCGTGTGTACGGTGAAGAAGCCAATGGAGCCAAAAATCGCCATGGCCACGGTTAA
>NZ_JPUW01000046.1:0-15629 GCF_000743635.1 Lysinibacillus sp. BF-4
CCTCCCATCTGAAGAAGGGAGAATTCTGGCGCATCATCCTAAAAGAAAGGATGTGGTAATAATGAGGGAACAAAGTTTAGCACCTGTCGTCGATAAAAACACAGCCGTTTTAGTGATTGGCTCTATGCCAGGGGTGCAATCATTAGAGAAGCAACAATATTACGGTAATCCACGCAATCATTTTTGGCTAATAATGAGTGACATTATTGGCGAACCAGCACCTATAGATTATAAAGAGCGGTTAGATTGGTTGCTCGCTAATCGTATTGGTTTATGGGATGCCATTGCAAGTTGTGAGCGCAAGGGTAGCCTTGATTCAAATATTCGCAATGAAGTGCCCAATGATTTTTTTGCACTGTTTACCCGCTATCCACAAATTACGCATATTGTATTTAATGGCGCTAAGGCCGAAAGTGTTTTTATAAAAAAGGTAGGGCTATCACTATTAGGTGAACGTCAGCATATTCGTATGCCATCAACAAGCCCAGTACCAGGGCGCTATATTAAAACAATAGCGCAAAAAATTGAGCATTGGCAAATTATAAGGGAGTGGCTACTATGAATGAAGTTATAACAAAGGAGCAGTTAAGTATCGCGCTTGAGCAAGCAGATATTATTATTGTAAGTGGTGCGCTAGCTTTACAACTACGTGTGTTAGCAAACAAGGAAGTTGCACCACTTGCTCTGCCAGCACCTGAACAACTACATCGTATGCCACTGAGTGAAGCGGCAAACTATGCACAAAAGGCGGGACTAAATGTCCGTAGTGCCTTTAATCTTGTACGCTATATCGGTGTAACAAATGTCTTTCAAGTGTTGCGTCATTATACAGTGACGTTACGCCGAGCGGATGGTACTGAGTTATTGCTACGCCGAAAATAAAAAGGTTTGCCTATTGTGGGCAAACCTTTTTGTAACTAATCTAGTTACAGGTATATTACAGCTTTTCGTCTACTTGTCCTGTAGCTAATGGATCAAAGAATTTTGTCCACATACTTGTTGCGTACATAGCAATAGATAAGGAAATCAATGTAAGTTCTAACTCAAAACCATCAAGGAAGCCTGCCTCTAATTTTACTGTGCCAATAGCGCCTAACATAACAACGATAAATAATAATGAAATAACTTTAGTAAATAAACCAAGAATTATTAAAATACCACCGACTAGTTCGATAATCGCAACGATATAAGCTAATGCTCCTGGTAGACCAATGCTGCCAAAGAACTCAGCTGTGCCACTAATGCCACCTTGAAATTTAGCTAATCCATGTAAAAAGAAAATAACGCCTAATAAAATGCGGGCGATGAGTAGCCCAATGTTTTTTTCGCTCATAATAAACTCCTTATACACAGGTGATTAACCTGTGATTGATTTAGTTACAAGTGGGGTGTGAAAAAATAAAACGCTTTTATTTATTGTTTTAAATCTTGAACAACGTCAGCTACTGTTTTATTAGCAAGTACTTGCTCCATAGCGAGCTGCGCATCTTTAAATGTATCGTTTAACGCGCCCTGAATATTGCGTCCTACAGGGCAGTTGGGGTTCGTTTCTTCATGGACTGAAAACAAAGCATCATCCAAAATAACGGCATGATAAATTTCAAGAAGCGAAATTTCGCTTGGGCATTTATTTAATGTAATACCTGCAACGCCAGGAGTTGTACTTACAAGACCTGCACGCTTTAATAAACCAGTGATGCGACGTATAACGACGGGGTTCGTATTTACACTGCCCGCAATCCATTCAGACGAGTGTTGCTCGGATGGATAAGCTGCGATAAGTGAAATGATATGAACCGCTACGGAAAAACGCGTATTAATCATACTATCACCACCTGTATGTAACCACAATAGTTACAGGTGGTTAAAATGTCAAGACTTATAACTTTTAGTGAGTGCTGTAATCATGCTAGGTTAGCTATAACAAGGAGGTTTTACCATGACAATTTCATTATTAAATGGCGCAAGCTTTCATCAAACAACTAGCGGTATACATAGCATAGCGCCAGCATTTGGTTCAGGTACGATTATGCGTACTAAAACGACGCAAGGTATCGAAATTATTAATGTTAAGGCAACATTTACTAAACCACTCTACATTGCCAAATCAACGAGCACAGATTATATTGCTTGCACATATTATATTAACGGGGAGCCGTTGTACGAAGCACCATCGCCTGTAGCGCAAATGTTACAGCAAGGTATGACGTTACTAGCACAGACAGTAGAGCAACATTTACCTACCCATATTTATGAGGGAGAGGTTCAGTTTATAGAGGTGCGTTACCCATTAGCTATCATTGAGCACTTTATCGGAGATGGTGAGCAGGCACTTTTATTACGCGAAAGGCTGCAATATAATGGGCTCGAACAATTCACTAATAGTGCCATCATCCAACAACAAGCTCATGCGATTGCGGGGTTAAGCAAAACTTCCGCATTGTATGCGATGAAGGCAGAGGCTCAAGCGATTGATATGTTAGCTACATGTTTTGGTGAGTTGCTTCAAACTATAAGCTGGCGTATGCCAACGAAGGACGAGCTACTGCGTGTAAAGCGTGGCTATGATTTATTACTTGCTAATATTCAACAGCCACCTACTTTACATGAACTCGCTGTGCAAACAGGTTTAACAGAAGATGAGCTGGCGCGATTTTTTACACAGATTTTTGGTGCGCCTATCGTCACTTTGGTGCGTGCTTGGCAAATGGCTAATACGATTGAATTAGTAGCAAATGGGGAAATAACAGTAGTAGAGGCGGCAAAAGCATTTGGCTACGGTAGTGAGGAGAGTACCCTAGCAAATGCCTTTAAAAAGCAATTTGGCATGACACCTCGTGATTATTTTTCGATGTTAGTAAAGGAGTGAGACGAAATGAATTTCGAACAAACGACAAATGAACGCGTAATGAAATGTGAGCTAACGCATAGCATTGCTGACGTAGATAAATTTATTATGGGCATGGAAGAGTTACTTGCGAAGAAGGAGTATTTTGGGGTAGCTATTATTAAGGATGAGGTAGCGGTAGCACCTGATGAGGAGAGTGCAGCCTATAAAAAGTTAGTAGCATGGTTAGACGAAAATCGTCCACGCATGAATAAGTATTGTGTAGGGCTGTCGCAGGTAACACCTAAAGAGGCGGAGACAACCATTTCACGTGAGCTTTATGGTTGTGACGGCTTGGCTGTGATGAATGAGGAAGACGCAGTAGCGTGGCTTCAAAAACAAGGACGAGAAACCGAACAAAGCCTGCGCACACTCAATAATCAATGGCTGCTATATGCATTTAATTACGGCTGGTTTTAAAATAAGTCACTGCGCCTACTAAGCGCAGTGACTTATTTTTTTGAGGTGAGGGCTTGGTCTTTCATATAGTAATTAACCGTTTTAGTAACAGCATCGGCAATTTTTTGCTGGTAAGCGTTTTGTAATAAACGCGCTAGCTCCTGTTCATTTGTCATAAACCCTGTTTCAATCAATAATGATTTCATGGTCGTGCCACGAAGCACAGCGAGGTCAGGGCGGGATATAACCCCTTTATCAACCGCCTTCGTTGTTGCAGTGAGCTGTTTTAGCATTTGTTGAGCCAGTTGTTCATTTGCTTGTTCACTATCAGGATAATAGAGCACCTGTATGCCTTCAACTTCACTACTATTTTCGATAGCGTTGGCATGGACGCTAATAAAAAAATCAGCTTGCTGTGCATTTGCTGTTGTGTAGCGCTCCTCTAAAGATAAAGTGCTATCATCTTGGCGTAGCATAATTACTTTATAATGATTTTTGGCGAGCGAAGCGGCAATTTTTTTAGCGATGGCAAGATTGATGTCTTTTTCGTAAATACCAGTAGGGCTAATTGTGCCAGGATCCTCACCTCCGTGACCAGCATCCACAACGATAGTTAACTTTGCTGGGCGTAAACTGATGGTAAGTATGAGTAGGAATATAATAATGGCAACACTGCCAATAATAATTTTTTTATTCATGTTAAACGCTCCTTATTTTATTAAGTATACGCTGTAAGTGCTACGAAAGTTCTTAAGAAATACTTAATATTTCCTTAATTATAAACAGAAAATTAAGAATATTTATAATGCATTGAAAATAATAGAATTTACCTCTATAATTGCATTTATCGGTATTTTCAGAAAATTAAACTGTAGGTGAGGATAATGACAAACATGGTAGACAACTTAAGAGATTTATTATCGAAAGAGCAAGTGAGTATTAATGAAACAATTTTAGAACAACATGGACAGGATGAGTCGTATCATCAAACGTCACAGCCTGATGTAGTAGTGTTCCCCCATTCGACAGAGGAGGTAAGTAAAGTATTAGCCTATGCGAATGACAATAAAATTCCGGTGGTCCCATTTGGCCGCGGCTCCAGCTTAGAGGGGCATGTTATTCCGTATGATAATGGGATAACGATTGATTTTTCGTTAATGGATAAAATTATCGACATTCGACCAGAAGATTTACTGGTAGTAGTGCAGCCAGGTGTTACGCGTGTGCAATTAAATGACGCGTTAGCAAAGCATGGCTTGTTCTTTTCGGTTGACCCAGGTGCTGATGCAACATTAGGCGGCATGGTGGCAACAAATGCGAGTGGTACTACAGCGGTACGTTATGGTGTAATGCGTGACCAAGTACGTGACTTAGAAGTTGTACTAGCAGACGGCACAGTTATGCACACGGGAAATTTAGCCGCAAAATCAGCATCAGGTTATCATTTAAATGGCTTATTTACAGGCTCTGAAGGTACGCTGGGTTGCTTTACTGAGCTAACATTGCGCGTCTTTGGTATCCCAGAGTTCGAAACAGCCGCTCGTGCAACATTTGATACGGTAGATGATGCTGTAGCGGCAGTAACAAGCGTATTACAAGTGGGTATTCCGATTGCGCGTGTAGAGTTAGTAGATGAAGAGTCTATTCGACAAGTAAATTTACACAGTGAAACAAATTTTGCAGAAAAGCCAACGTTATTTTTAGAGTTTCATGGCAATGAAGCGGGTTTAAAACAAGATATTGAGTTTACCACAGAGCTAATGAATGACTGCGGTTGTCAGGAAATTATTTTTGAAAGTGATACGGCAGCGCGTAATTTATTATGGACAGCACGTCATAATTTAGCTTATGCCTATATTCATTCAAATCCAGGCAAAAAAATGATGGTGACGGATGTTTGTGTTCCGATTTCAGCGCTAGCAGGTGCAATCCACCATGCGCGTGAGCAAATTACAGCCTTTGATTTAACAGGTGGTTTAGTTGGGCACGTAGGTGATGGTAACTTCCATGCTATTTTAATGGTGGATATGAACGATGCAGATGCCGTGCGTCGTGCTAATGAATTTAACGAAGCGATTGTAATGTATGCCTTAAATAAAAAGGGAACATGTACAGGCGAACATGGTGTTGGTGTAGGTAAACAAAAATACCAAGAGCTTGAGCATGGTGCAGCTTATGTGTTAATGCAACAATTAAAACGCACACTAGATCCTAATAATATTTTAAATCCAGGCAAGATAGTGAAGGTGGATTAATTATGAAGCTACTAGCGACAATTAGTTCACTTGCGGGCAAATATTTTGCGCTTTTAGTAATGGGAATGGCTATACTGGCATACTTTGTACCAGCGCCCTTCCTACCACTAGGCTCATATATTTCACTTTTACTTGGTGTTGTAATGTTTGGAATGGGGCTTACACTTAGCGCCACAGATTTTAAACTTGTGCTTACACGTCCGCTTGCTGTACTAGTCGGCGTAGTAGCACAGTTTACAGTTATGCCATTGGCAGCTCTTGCTATTGCATACTTGTTAAAATTACCACCAGAGTTAGCAGCTGGTTTAGTGTTACTAGGCTCAGTACCAGGTGGCACAGCGTCAAATGTTATGGTGTATTTAGCTAAAGGAAACGTACCACTGTCAATTACAATGACATCAGTATCAACTTTGCTAGCGCCAATTATGACGCCACTTTTACTGCTATTATTTGCAGGGCAGTGGATGCCAGTAGATGCTAAGTCAATGTTCATTATGATTATTCAAGTAATTATTGTACCGATTATTTTAGGTATTGTTGTGCGTAAGTTTGCACCAACACTTGTACAAAAAAGTATTGCAGTTGTGCCATTAATTTCAGTAGCTGCCATCATCATCATTGTAGGGGCTGTTGTATCCAAAAACCAAGAAACAATTGCAACAGCAGGGCTACTTGTATTCTTTGCCGTATTTTTACACAATACAGCAGGTTTAATTATTGGTTACTATGTCGGCAAGCTATGTAAATTAAGTGTCAGCGATCAACGTGCATTAGCTATTGAGGTAGGTATGCAAAACTCTGGTTTAGGTGTGGCTTTAGCAACCGCTCACTTAGGACCGTTAGCGGCGTTACCGAGTACATTTGGCGCGGTATGGCATAATATTTCGGGACCAATTATTGCGACAGTTTGGTCAAAAAAGAAAGTGGATTAATGCAAAAAGTACTTAGCTATACACGATAATCATGCAAAAAACACTTTAATAGGAAATGAAAAATTTTTCAGAAAAATGCGTTGACATATAAAATAAAATCACATATGATGTGGTCAGCATAAATAAAGTCTATCTTATTAATAGCCGTTGAGACGAGGGGTCGAAGATACGGTGGCAAACCAACTTAGCTAATAGTTAAGGACTGGGGCCCAGCCTGAGCGCAAAGTTTTCCGCTTTGCGAACGATAAGAGGATAAGCAGCTGATTATGACATCGAAGCTTTCCTTTGGTTGTAGGGAGAGCTTTTTTTGTGCGCAAAATAACCTTTTAATTCAAGGAGTGTCGTATTTTGGTTGAGAAAATTTTATTTACATCGGAGTCTGTGGCGGAAGGTCACCCAGACAAAATTGCAGATCAAATTTCTGATGCAGTTTTAGATGCTGCATTGGCACAGGATCCATACTCACGTGTGGCATGTGAAGTTTTTACAACGACAAATTGTGTCATTGTTGGCGGTGAGATAACAACAAACGCAACGCTAGACATTGAACAAATTGCACGACAAACATTACAACAAATTGGCTATACTGACGAAGCATATGGCATTGATGGTGCAACTTGTGAGGTACGTGTGCTTGTGCATACACAGTCAGCAGATATTGCACAGGGCGTTGATGCTTCAAGTGATACGAAGGCGATTGGCGCGGGTGACCAAGGCATTATGTTTGGTTATGCGACCAACGAAACCGAAAATCTTATGCCATTAGCTATTGAGATGGCGCATGCACTTGTACGTAGAGCATCAGCATTACGTAAAAGTGGAGACTTTACATGGGCGCGACCTGATATGAAGTCACAAGTAACAATAGATTATACAGCTGAGCCAAAAGTCGATACGATTTTAATGTCTATTCAGCATGATGAGGATTTTAACGAAGCGCAGTTTAAAGCTTATGTGACTACCGAAATTATTGAAGCAGTAGCACGTGACTATGGTTTTACAGCACCATTCCGTATTTTAATTAATCCTACAGGACGCTTTGTGATAGGCGGCCCGCATGGTGATGCAGGTTTAACAGGACGAAAAATTATTGTGGATACGTACGGCGGAGCAGCGCGTCATGGTGGCGGCGCGTTTTCGGGTAAGGACTGTACAAAAGTTGATCGCTCAGGTGCTTATGCGGCGCGTTTTGTAGCAAAAAATATTGTAGCAGCAAAGCTAGCTGACCGTTGCGAAATTCAATTATCTTATGCGATTGGTGTAAGTGAACCAATCAGTATTGCGATTGATACATTTGGTACAGGCAGAGTAGCGGAAGACGTATTATTACAGGCGATTCGCGCTAATTTTGATTTAACACCTGCAGGCATTATAGAGATGTTAGATTTACGTCAGCCAATGTATGCTGACACAGCGGCATATGGTCATTTTGGTCGTTCGGATTTACAGCTACCATGGGAGCAACCTACAAAAGTAGCGGCTTTACAACAGGCGGTAGCAGTAGGTGTTTCGCAATGAAGCAAAGCGTGCTGTCGCTAGCGCCATCAGTGCCGTTAACGCAGCAACGCATGCCTTTGTACGAAGCTTTACACACTTATAGCCAAAGTGGCGTTACACCTTTTGATGTACCTGGCCATAAAATGGGCGCTACAACGAATACACTTCAACAAGCTTTTGGGGATGTGTTAGGGCTAGATGTTAACTCCATGAAGGAGCTAGATTTATTAAGCCATCCTCAAGGTGTGATTGCGGAAGCGCAGTCACTTGCGGCAGAAGCGTTTGGAGCAGATGAGGCCTTCTTTTTAGTGAATGGTACGACGATAGGTATTTTAGCTATGATCATGGCAACTTGTGCACCAGGTGAGACATTGTTAGTACCACGTAATGGGCATAAGTCTGTCATGGATGGCATTATTTTAAGCGGTGCACATCCGATTTTTATTCAGCCCGAGGTGGATTTACACTTTGGTATTGCTCACGGAGTATCAGTAGCTAGTGTGGCGCGTGCCATCGCTACAAATCCATCTGCGAAGGTACTGTTAGTAACGTACCCTACGTATTTTGGAGCTATGAGTGAGTTAACTGAGATTTGTGAACTTGCACATCAGCACAACATTACTGTCATTGTTGACGGAGCTCACGGAGCCCATTTAGGCTTTATGCCAAATGGTAAAGATGCGCTAGCGTGTGGAGCAGATGCCGTAACGTTAAGCATGCATAAAACAGCAGGCTCACTAACGCAGAGTTCGTTATTATTGCTACAAACAAAGCGCATTACTAAGGCTTCCGTACAAAAGGTATTAGGTATGCTACAAACTACAAGTGCGAGCTATTTGTTAATGAGCTCACTTGATATCGCGCGCCATGAATTAGTGTGCCATGGTAAGGAGCGCTATGCACAATTGCTACCACTTATTAAGCAGGCCACTAAGCAAATTGAGGCGGGCGGTCATTATGAAGTATTAAAACAAGCTTATGTAAACGAGCGATTTGCACAGCATTATGACATGACAAAATTAGTAGTGCGTGTTAATAATCTAGGGTTAACAGGCTTTGAGGTATATACATTATTAAAAGAGCAATACAATATCCAAATGGAATTAGCTGAGGGTTATGTGGTGATGGCGGTTATTACACCTGCTGATACAACAACGAGCTTACAACGCTTAGTAGATGCACTACTAGCCATCGAAAAAGACCATGCTAAAGGTATGACAGTGCTATCATTGCACGTTACACCTGATGAGGTAAATGAACTTGTTGTCTGTCCACGTGAAGCGTATTATGCCAGCCAAGAAACCATTGTTATAGATGAGGCAGAGGGGCGTATTAGCGCAGATACTTTGATGATTTACCCACCTGGTATACCACTCGTAATCCCAGGCGAAAAAATCTCACGCGATGTCATCGCGCAGTATCACTACTACAATAAAACAATAGGTAACGTACTTATGGAGGCAGGGAGTGCCCACCATATTACAGTTATAAAGGAGCATGCATAATGGGATTAGAATTACGTACATTAGGTCGTCACGTGTTAATTGAGTTTTATGGTTGTCCAAGTGAAATTATCGAAAACAATGCACTAATTGAGCAATATATGCGAGAAGCAGCAGACTACTCAGGCGCAACTATTGTGGAGTCTGTATTTCATCACTTTAATCCTTACGGCGTATCAGGCGCAGTCATTATTGAGGAGTCGCATTTAACGATTCATACATGGCCGGAGTACGGCTTTGCTTCTGTGGATGTTTATACTTGCGGAGAGACTGTAAATCCATGGATGGCAGCAGATTACTTAGCCGAAAAATTAAAAGCAAGTAAAACAGAATCATTTGAAATCCCTCGAGGTATGGCGGATAAAATCCGTTTACATGCAGAGCAGGAAATCAAAAACATTCAAGTTAAGGTACAACTGGAGGGCGTTATGTAATGAAGTGGTATACCGAGGACTGGAGTGACGAGTGTAAATTTTCGATTGCTTATGATGCACATTTACACACAGAGCAAACACCGTTTCAAAAAATTGATTTTTACCAAGGTAAGGAGTTTGGCACGTTCTTTACGCTAGATGGGCTAATGATGGTTAACGAAAAAGACGAATTTATTTACCATGATATGATTGTGCATCCTGCGATGGCAACAAATCCGAATATCAAAAATGTACTAATTATTGGTGGTGGTGATGGCGGTACAGCGCGTGAAGTATTACGCTATGGCTTTGTCGAAAATGTTGTAATGGCAGAGATTGATGAACGTGTTTTTCGTTTGAGCCAGCAGTACCTACCTGTTACAGCAGCAGGCGTAGAGGAAGACCCACGCATGACGCTACACTTTGAAGATGGGCTAGCCTATGTGAAAAATGCGGCAGATAAATCTTTTGATTTAATTTTAGTAGACTCTACTGATCCTATCTCAGTAGGTGAGGGTTTATTTACTACAGCCTTTTATGAGGAGTGCCACCGTGTGTTAACAGATGATGGTATTTTGATTAATCAACATGAGTCACCTTACTTTGCAGAGTATGCCGAAAATATGAAAAAAGCACATCACAAAATTAAGGCTATCTTCCCAATTACACATGTTTACCAATACCACATGCCAACGTATCCATCAGGTCACTGGCTATTTGGCTTTGCTTCAAAGTCATTAAGCCCACTGCAAATTGATGAGCAACAATGGCAGAGCTACGGGTTACAAACAAAGTATTATAATACGGATTTACACCGTGGTGCCTTTGCATTACCGAGCTATGTAAGGGAGAAGTTAGGGCATGAATAATTTAAACTTTATTGGGTGTGACGCTTCATTTGAAGAAGCACAGACAATATTATTTGGTGTACCTTTTGATGGTACAACGAGCTTTCGCCCAGGCACGCGCTTTGCGATGCAAGCGATTAGACCTGATTCTTATGGGCTTGAAACCTACTCGCCTTATTTGGATGCAGATTTAGAAGATGTAGCGATTTGTGATGGTGGCGATTTAGAGCTGCCATTTGGTAATACGCAAGCAGTGATGACGCAAATTAAAGATTATTGTACAGAGGTGCTAGCAGCTAATAAAATGTTTTATATGGTAGGCGGCGAACATTTAGTAAGCCTACCTGCGATTGAAGCGGCCTACGAAAAATATCCTGAACTTCATGTGATTCATTTGGACGCGCATACGGATTTGCGTGATGATTATATGGGTGAGCCATTGTCACATGCTTCAGTAATTCGTCGCTGCCATGATTTTTTAGGCGATGGTCGTATTTTTCAATTTGGCATTCGTTCAGGTACACGTGAGGAGTTTGAGTGGGCGAAGACGCACACACATCTCGAAAAATTTACGTTAACAACTTTAGCCAAAACGATTGAGCAATTGAAGGATAAGCCTGTTTACATTACGATTGATTTAGATGTATTAGACCCTGCTGTTTTTCCTGGTACAGGTACGCCTGAGCCAGGTGGCATCAGCTATACAGAGCTGTTAGCAGCAATAAAATTATTTCAACAACTTAATCATATTGTATCTGCAGATGTGGTGGAATTGTCACCACAATATGATGTGTCTGGTGCATCTACAGCCGTAGCCTGCAAAACAATTCGTGAGATGCTGTTAACAATTACAAAATAAAAAGTTTTCAAAAAACGGTTGACTTCTAAAACAGTAGCCTGTAAAGTGATACTCAACTTAAAAAACTAAATAACAACACAATTTCTTATCGAGAGAGATCGAGGGACAGGCCCTATGACATCTCGGCAACAGGTTTTCTTAACACTGTGCCAAATCCTGCAAACGTCTATGTTTGAAAGATGAGAAGAGTGGTTCGGTATATTTTCTGAATCCTTCTTTTTTCCATCTTTTCATAGATGGGAGAAAGAAGGATTTTTTTCTTTCTCCTACTGATATGAGAAGGGAGCAGCTATATGATTACATTTCATAATGTTACTAAAACATTTACTACTAAGGATCGAGAGGTTACAGCCGTTAAGGATGTTAACTTAACAATTGAGCAAGGCGACATCTTCGGCATTATTGGCTTTAGTGGCGCAGGTAAGAGTACATTACTACGCCTAGTCAATTTACTAGAGGAGCCAACGGAGGGCAAGGTCACAATTAATGGGCAAGATATTACAGTGCTAAGTAAAAAACAATTGCGTGAGCAACGCCGAGACATTGGTATGATTTTTCAAAACTTTAATCTCTTTACCTCACGCACTGTGTTTGGCAATATTGCCTACCCACTACAGCTTGCAGGAGTAGCTAAAGGCGAGGTAACACGCCGTGTTAATGAGTTGCTAACCTTTGTTGGTTTAACAGAAAAGGCCAAGCATTACCCAGAGCAATTGTCGGGTGGGCAAAAGCAACGTGTAGGTATAGCAAGAGCACTAGCAACGTCACCAAGCATCTT
Source organism: Lysinibacillus sp. BF-4 (assembly GCF_000743635.1). Taxonomy (NCBI): domain Bacteria; kingdom Bacillati; phylum Bacillota; class Bacilli; order Caryophanales; family Bacillaceae; genus Lysinibacillus; species Lysinibacillus sp. BF-4. The sequence continues at coordinate 12,371 of NZ_JPUW01000046.1, forward strand.
AATTTGTGATGAAGCTACGTCAGCACTTGACCCTAATACTACAGCAGATATTTTACAGCTCATCCAAAAGGTTAACCGTGAGCTAGGTATTACGGTATTGCTTATCACACATGAGATGCAAGTTATCGAAGCCATTTGCAATCGCGTGGCAGTAATGGAAGAAGGGCAGGTTATTGAAACAGGAACCGTCTTCGAAACATTTTCAAATCCACAGCATCCTACTACACAGCGTTTCATTCGCGCTACGGAGCAGGATTTACCATCAGCTCATTTGCTGGGGCAGTGGAGTGATACGCAATTGTATCGCATTATTTTTAAAGGAGACCGTGCAAGTGATCCATTGCTATCCAAGATTACGCGTAAACATAATGTTGATGTCAATATTATTTACGGCACAGTCAAAGAGTTACAGCAACGCTTCTTCGGCAATTTGATCGTCTCATTTGAAGGTCAGCCAGTCGCAGTAGCCCAAGTCTTACAAGAATTACAACAAATTGTAGAGGTGAAGGAGGTGCAAGTCGCATGAAGGTAGATTGGCAAACATTTTGGCCTCGCATTGTAGAGGCTACATTTGAAACCCTAACGATGGTATTAACAACATTAGCCTTTAGTACAATCATTGGTACGATTATCGGCTTAACTTTATTTGTGACACGCAAGGGCGGTATTTTAGAAAACAAATGGGTATCCTTTATTTTAAACTTAGGCATTAATATTATTCGTCCAATACCCTTTGTTATTTTGTTAGTGGCCTTAACGCCACTAACCCGCCTCGTAGTTGGTTCAATTATTGGTACAGCAGCAGCGATTTTCCCTATTACGATTGCAGCCTCATTTGTTGTAGCGCGTGTAGTGGAAAATAACCTTATCAGTATTGACCCTGGTGTCATTGAAGCTGCGGAAGCAATGGGCGCTAGTCCGTTTCAAATTATTCGTACGGTGCTCATTCCAGAGGCACTAGGACCATTAATTTTAGGTTTAACTTTTGTAACAGTGAGCTTAATTGATTTTTCTGCAGTAGCAGGAACAGTAGGTGGCGGTGGCTTAGGGCACGTCGCAATGACCCATGGCTATCAGCGTTTTGATACGAGCGTAATTGTTGTAACAGTTGTTATTTTAATTATTTTAGTACAGCTGTCACAATGGCTAGGTAATAAAATTTCACGAAAAATTTTACGTAGATAAAAGGAGAAGATAACAATGAAAAAACAACTATTAGTAGTAGTAATAGCGGCAGTGGCTTTAGTGCTTGCCGCATGTAATAAAGGGGATGCCGCACCAAAAGCGGAGGATGACAAAAAGGTTGTAATTGGCGTAACAGGTACAGACGGTGAACAGTGGGAAGTATTAAAGAGCCTAGCTAAAGAAGAAGGCATTGACGTAGAGCTAAAAGAGTTTTCGGATTATACATTACCTAACAAAGCATTAGCAGATGGCGATGTAGATTTAAATTCCTTCCAACATATTGCTTTCCTAAGCCAATTTGAACAAGAGCACAAAACAAATTTAACACCAATTGGCTCAACATTTATTGCACCACTTGGTATTTATTCGACTAAAATTACTGATATTTCAGAAATCAAAGATGGCGATAAAATCGCTATTCCGGATGACCCATCAAATCAGGGGCGTGCCTTACGTCTATTAGAGGCAGCAGGTTTACTTACATTAGATGCTAGCGCAGGATTATTTGGCGACACTACACATATTAAAGAAAATCCAAAAAACCTTGAGATTTTACCGATGGTTGCCCAACAAACACCACGTGTACTAGAGGATGTAGCAGTATCACTTATTAATAATGGTGTAGCAGTTCAAGCGGGCTTCCATCCATTAGATGACCCAATTTATATTGAGGACGGCGATAGTGCAGATCCTTACATTAATGTTTTTGCAGCGCGTGAGGCTAATAAAGATAACGAAGTGCTAAATCGAATTGTAGCACTTTACCATGACCCAAAAGTAATCGAAGCAGCAAACAAAGAGCTTGGTGGAGGTGCGATTGTCATTGACCGTACACCACAAGAACTAGCGAAAATTTTAACAGACCTACAGGGAGGTAATTGATATGCCGACAACTTTACAAACGATTGACAATATAATAGAAGAAAGTCGTGAAAAATGGCTAACAACTAGTCATGCGATTCATGCTAAACCTGAAATTGGGAACGAAGAATATTTTGCTAGCGCAGCCCTAGCTAAGTTATTAACAGAGGCAGGTTTTACAGTAGAAAGCAATGTAGCAGGGCACGAAACAGCCTTTTATGCGAGCTTTGATAGTGGCAAGGAGGGAGCGACGATTGCTTACTTAGCTGAGTATGATGCGTTGCCCGTCTTAGGTCATGCTTGCGGACATAATATTATTGGTACAACGAGCGTAGCAGCAGCTATCGCACTAGCAGAACAAACAAAGCGTGTAGGTGGCAAGGTTGTGGTACTTGGTACACCTGCTGAGGAGGGTGGCCCTAATGGGAGTGCCAAAGGAAGCTTTGTACGTCATGGTTATTTAAAAGATATTGATGTGGCATTAATGATTCACCCCTCAGGTCGTACGGCAACAACAGGCGAATCATTGGCAGTTAATCCGTTAGATTTTCATTTTTATGGACAAGCAGCGCATGCGGCAGCCGCACCAGAACACGGCATTAATGCACTAGATGCGGTCATTCAATTATTTACAGGCATCAATGCACTGCGTCAGCAACTACCAAGTGACGTACGCATCCACGGTATTATTACAAATGGAGGCGAAGCGCCAAACATTATCCCTGCTTATGCTTCGGCTCGCTTTTACCTTCGTGCTTCAACTTGGGCGAAGACGGAGGAGGTAACGGCCAAAGTGCGTGCAATTGCAGAAGGTGCAGCACTTGCAACAGGAGCAACAGTTAAGATTGAGCGCTTCCAAAATGAGGTCAAAGATTTAGTACTTAACGCAACGCTTGATAGCATTTTAGCAGAGGAGTTAAGTGACTTAGGTGAGAAGGTATACACTACAAAAACAGGGCTTGGCTCAACAGATGCAGGCAATATTAGTTATGAAGTGCCTACTGCTCATCCTTATATTAAAATTGGCGATGAAGATTTAATTGCACATACAGATGAGTTTAGAGAAGCAGCGGCTTCAGCAAAAGGTGACGATGCATTACTCATTGGTGCTAAGGCCTTGGCAACAACGGGCTACCGTTTATTAACAGACAGCGAGCTTTTAGCACAAGCAAAGCGTGACTTTACTTTAGCTAAAAGCAATAAGTAAAATGAC
>NZ_JPUW01000047.1:0-14688 GCF_000743635.1 Lysinibacillus sp. BF-4
CAACGTATTATTTTACTGTACCGCTCACAAAATTATGTGAAGGGTAATACATATTTTTCACTAAAATATTAGGACCTAAACATTTTGCTGCAGGGCAATGACAGTTAATACTATCCGAAATATGCGTCGCTAGCCATTCGTCATAAATGGTTGTCAATGACTGGGTTTTAATATTACCTAGTGCTGCTCCGTCGTCTGCAAAGTCAGAGACTGACACATCTCCTGTAAAAATATTAAGGTTCATACGCGAGCGCCCATCCACATCATTACGAATGGTAGTATTGCGTGCCGCCTTAAGACGCGCTAGCACAGCGCGGTCGCGCTCATCCGTACTACATGGATAAAATGGTAACGTACCAAATAGCATCCATACATCCTCATTGCGTATATCGAGTAACTCATTAACTACGTCGCGGTACTCATCTAAGCTAATTGTTTCTAAGTCACTTGCAAAGTCACTTGGGTACATCGGATGGATTTCGTGACGGCGACATAGCATTTCATTCGCCACTTCATTATGGATTTTAGCTAAATGTGGAACGGTATTACGATTTAACATCGTCTCTGCCGATACAAACATCCCGCCATTTGCTAAAGCACGCGCATTATCTAAAATATTGCGGTACAATGTTGCGCGCTGTGCTACACTCGGTTTTTTATCCATCATCGCAAACCCTGTTTCGACAAACTCACGCTCATCGCTCCAGTTATGCGAAATATGCATAACATCTAAATAAGGCGCTACCATTTCGTAATGCGCCATAGGTAATGTTAAGTTAGAGTTGATTTGTGTACGAATGCCACGTGACTTGGCATATTGCAGTAAAGGCAATAAGTTATCACGAATGCCGCGCTTAGTCATCAGTGGCTCACCACCCGTAAAGCTCATTACACGTAAGCTCTCAACCTCATCAAGCGCCTTAATCATTTGCTCAACCGGCAGTGCGTCATCTTCTTTTGTTTGTAGGGTGTATCCTACTGCGCAGTGTGCACAGCGCATATTACATAAATTTGTTGTGGTAAATTCAATATTGGATAATGTGAGTTTGCCGTACTTATCAATATCGGCATAAGGCTCCCACGGGTCAATCGGTCTTACTACTGTTTGCATAAAACGATACTTCCTTTCTACTGCTATCCATTTTCGCATAGTTACGCTACATTTTAAAGTAACAGTTATGTGAAAGCAAAAAAACAGGAGTACCCACATGGATACTCCCCCCTCATATTAATAAGGCTTTGGTCGATTTTCGTAGGCGCTAATTGCGTCCTCGTATTGAATCGTTAAGCCAATTTCGTCTAGCCCTTCTAACAGCATATTACGCGAGTACTCATCAATATCAAAGTGTACAATCGCACCTTCGCTGTCCGTTACCGTCTGGCTAACTAAATCAACCGTTACAGTAAGCCCCTCTTTACCGCGTGCTAGATAGTCATTAATAACATCTTGCGGCAATCTAATCGGTAAGATGCCATTTTTAAAACAGTTATTATAAAAAATATCCGCAAATGACGGTGCCATTACAACACGGAAGCCATAGTCTAAAATTGCCCAAGGTGCGTGCTCACGTGATGAGCCACAACCAAAGTTTTCGTCTGATACTAAAATACGTGCGTCCGCAAATGTAGGGTCATTTAAAATGAAATCTTCATTTAACGAGCCGTCTTCATTGTAACGCCAGTGATAAAATAAATATTGCCCAAAGCCTGTGCGCTCAATACGCTTTAAAAATTCCTTCGAAATAATTTGATCCGTATCAACATTTTTGTTGTCGAGCGGTACAATAATACTTTCTACACGTTTAATTGGCTCCATTTACATTACCTCCTGCTTCACAAAATCACGGACATCCACAAAGTGGCCAGCGATTGCTGCTGCTGCCGCCATTGGTGGGCTAACTAAGTGTGTACGTGAGCCCGTACCTTGACGACCTTCAAAGTTACGGTTTGAAGTTGAAGCACAACGCTCACCTGTTGGTACAACGTCGTCATTCATAGCTAAACACATTGAGCAACCTGCTTCGCGCCACTCAAAGCCCGCTTCTTTAAACACCTTATCTAAGCCCTCTTGCTCCGCTTGTAACTTAGTCGAAACAGAACCAGGTACGACAATAGCTGTCACATTTTGGTGTACTTTACGTCCTTCAATAACTTTGGCTGCAGCACGTAAATCGCTAATGCGTGAGTTCGTACAAGAGCCAATAAATACATGCTGAATCGCAATATCCGTTAACGCTTGTCCTTCCTCTAAGCCCATATAAGCAAGTGCCTTCTCTAATGCCGCCTTATCTGCTGAAGTGCTGTAATCAGCTTTTGTTGGTACACTTTGCGAAATACCTGCGCCCATCGCTGGATTTGTACCCCATGTAACCACAGGCTCAATAGTTGCACCGTCAATCTCTAGTACAGCATCATACGTCGCACCCTTATCAGATGCTAGGCTTAACCAGTAAGCCGCTGCTTGTTCAAATGCTTCACCTTGTGGTGCATAGCGGCGACCGCGAATGTACTCAACTGTCGTTTCGTCTGGTGCAATTAATCCCGCCTTTGCGCCTGCTTCAATCGACATATTGCAAATCGTCATACGTTCTTCCATAGATAGCTTTTTGATTGCGTCCCCAGTAAACTCAATAATGTGGCCTGTGCCAACATCAATACCAAATTTTGCGATGATAGCTAAAATAATATCTTTCGCCTCAACACCTGCACCTAGCTCACCTGCTACATTTACCTTCATTGTGCGCGGTTTACTTTGCCATAGTGTTTGCGTAGATAGTACGTGCTCCACTTCAGAAGTCCCGATACCAAAGGCAATAGCCCCAAAAGCACCGTGCGTAGACGTATGTGAGTCACCACATACAATGGTTTTACCAGGCTGCGTTAAGCCAAGCTCTGGCCCAATAACGTGTACAATCCCTTGGTCAGGGTGTCCCATATCCGCTAACTCAATACCAAACTCTTTTGCATTCTCAGCAAGCGTTTCGATTTGTTTGCGCGCAATCGGGTCATTGATTGTTGGTAAATTTTTTGTTGGTACGTTATGATCCATCGTCGCATAGCACAGATCAGGACGTCGCACCTTGCGTCCAGCAAGGCGCAGTCCTTCAAAGGCTTGCGGTGACGTTACCTCATGAATTAAATGAAGGTCAATATATAATAAGTCTGGCTTCCCGTCTTCCTGATAAACGACGTGATTGTCCCAAACTTTTTCAATAATATTTTTCGCCATCCCACTCACCTCTTCTTAAATATATGAAGTCATAATGCTATCTGATACAAAGCTTGTATCAATCTCATTAAGCACTTTATTTGTCCATTCTGTTGTTGTTAATACGCGGTCGCCGTCTCTTGCTAAATCCGCTGTAAAATAGCCATCTTCAAACACAGCATTTACTGCGCGCTCGATTTCTGCTGCTTCTTCTTTTAAGCCGAATGAATATTTCATTAGCATAGCTACAGATAAAATCGTAGCCGCTGGATTAGCAACTCCTTGACCTGCAATCTCTGGTGCTGAACCATGTACAGGCTCGTATAAACCAAAGTTATCACCACGAATAGATGCTGAAGGTAATACGCCAAGTGAACCTGTAATAACTGAAGCCTCATCACTTAAAATATCACCAAACATATTTTCTGTTACTACGACATCAAAGTGTGCAGGATTTGTAATTAACTTCATTGCAACTGAGTCTACTAAGTGATGCTCTACAGCTACATCAGGGAAGTCTTTTTTCTTTTCTTCTACTACTTCACGCCATAAGCGGCTTGTTTCAAGCACATTTGCTTTGTCTACTGAGCATAGCTTGCCACTACGTAAGCGCGCTAGTTGGAAGGCATTCTCTACAATACGTTCAATCTCCATTTTAGAGTAAACCGTTGTGTCAATTGCACCGTCTGCTGTACGCATGCGTGGTTCACCAAAATACACGCCTCCCGTTAACTCACGTACAATCATTAAATCCACGTTTTCTGCTACTTCACGCTTTAATGGTGAAGCATCCAGTAAGCTTGGGATTGCCATAACGGGACGTAAATTAGCAAATAAATCAAAGTGCTTACGAATGCGTAGTAAGCCTTTTTCTGGGCGTAGCTCTGGTGGGTTTTGATCCCATTTCGGACCACCAACTGCACCAAGTAGCACTGCGTCGCTCTCCTCACATAGTGCAATCGTTTCGTCAGGTAGCGGATTATTATGTTGGTCGATGGCTGCACCACCGATTGCGCCATAAGCTAAATGAAAGGTATGGTTAAAACGCTTGCCAATAACCTGTAGCACCTCTACTGCTGAAGCAATTACCTCCGGACCAATGCCATCGCCAGGTAGTACCGTAATTTTCTTTTCCATAGTTACACCCTTCTTTCCTTAGTTTGTGACATGCGCTCGCATGCTCGCTTGAATTAACTGACGGTTCATAGCATTTAAATATGCCTTAGCACTCGCCTCTAAAACGTCTTGTGCTGCGTCGCGTCCTGTTGTCGTCATATCTTTATAACGCACATTAACAACCGCTTCTCCTAACGCATCGCGTCCCTTACCAACAGAGGATACGCGGTAATCTAACACATTAATTTTGCCATCAAAGAACTGCTCTAATGTATTAAAGATTGCTTCTACAGAGCCTGAGCCTGTAGACGCTAATGTTTTTAGCTCACCCTCTGGTGTAATAGCCGATACAGTCGCTGTCGGAATGTTTTCCGTACCATACTGTACTTGCACGCTTTTTAATTCAAATAATGGTACATCATCAATTAACACTTGTTGCTCTGTTAATAATGTAATTAAATCTTCTTCTGTAATTTCCTTTTTGCGATCCGCTAGCTTTTTAAATTCGTCAAACGCTTTATTTAAACGCTCATCTGATAGCTCAAAGCCCATTTTAACGGCACGATCACGGAAGGCTGCACGCCCTGAGTGCTTACCAAGTACTAATGGTACTTCACCCTCACCAATTAGAGATGGTGACATGATTTCGTAGGTTTCTGGGTGTTTTAACATACCATCTTGATGGATGCCTGACTCATGTGCAAAAGCATTTTTACCAACGATAGCTTTATTTGGTTGAATGACTACGTTCGTTAATTTGCTGACCATTTGAGAAGTACGTTTAATTTCTGTTAAATTTAAGTCCGTACCATACGGATAAAAATCGCCGCGTACTTGTAATGCAACCGCTACTTCTTCAAGGGCTACGTTACCTGCTCGCTCACCAATACCATTAATCGTGCCTTCTACTTGTAGCGCACCATTTTCAATGGCAGCAATGGTATTTGCGGTAGCCATACCTAAGTCGTTGTGACAGTGCGCAGAGAATTTTACTTTTTCTGCACCTTTCACGTTTTCTAGTAAAAACTTAAATAAAGCACCGTATTCTGCTGGGGTTGCGTATCCTACTGTGTCTGGCACGTTAATTGTCGTTGCACCTGCGGCAATGACCTCATTCATAATTTTTACTAAAAACTCACGGTCCGAACGGAAAGCATCCTCTGCTGACCATTGCACGAGTGAGAAGCGAGACTTCGCATACTTTACAGCTTCTACTGCCTGCTCGACGACCTGCTCTGGTGATTTTTTTAGTTTGTACTCCATATGAATTGGCGACGTTGCAAGGAACACATGGATATGTGGTTGGGCTGCACCTTTAATGGCTTCCCATGTTGCATCAATATCCTTTTGCACACAGCGCGCAAGGCCAGTAACAATTGAGCCTTTTACGGTGTTTGCAATGCGTTGCACGGCATCAAAGTCACCAGGTGACGAAGCGGGAAAACCCGCTTCAATAATTGTTACACCTAGTCGCTCTAATTGCTTTGCAATTTCAATTTTTTCGCCTGTGTTTAAGTTAATGCCAGCGGATTGTTCGCCGTCACGTAATGTGGTATCAAAGATGTCAATTTTTTGCACTAGCGCTCACTTCCCTAACAACAGTTTTTTTGTTTTCGTTGATGAATGGCATCATCGCACGTAATTTTTTACCTACTTCTTCGATTTGGTGGTTAGCACCGTCTTCTTTATATTTCGTGTAGTTTGGACGACCTGTCTCATTTTCGTTGATCCAGTCTTTCGCAAATTTACCTGATTGAATGTCTGTTAATACGTCCTTCATACGCGCTTTTACTGAAGCGTCGATAATGCGTGGACCTGCTACATAATCGCCCCACTCAGCTGTATCTGATACTGAGTAGCGCATTGTTTCCATACCGCCCTCAAACATTAAGTCTACGATTAATTTAAGTTCATGTAATGTTTCAAAGTAAGCAAGCTCTGGTTGGTAACCCGCTTCTACTAATGTTTCGAAACCTGCTTGTACTAACGCTGTTGCGCCACCACAAAGTACGGCTTGTTCACCAAATAAATCTGTTTCTGTTTCTTCTTTAAATGTTGTTTCTAGTAAGCCGCCACGTGCCGATCCAATACCTTTACCGTAAGCAAGTGCTAACTCTTTTGCTTGACCTGTAGCATCTTGATGGATAGCGAATAAACCTGGTACACCTGCGCCTTGCTCGAATTGACGGCGTACTAAGTGACCTGGGCCCTTAGGAGCTACTAAAAATACGTCAACATCTGCTGGTGGTGTGATTTGACCAAAGTGAATGTTAAAGCCATGTGCAAACATTAATGCATCGCCTGCTTTTAAGTTTGGTGCGATTTCTGCTTCGTACACTGCTTTTTGGCGCTCATCCGGTAATAAAATTTGGATGATGTCAGCTTCAGCTGCTGCCTCTGCTACTGTTTTTACTTCTACGCCGTCAGCCTTAGCTGCGTCGAATGAACCGCCTGGACGTACGCCTACTACTACGTCAAAGCCAGATTCCTTTAGGTTAAGGGCATGTGCGTGACCTTGTGAGCCGTACCCGATGATTGCGATTTTTTTACCTTTTAACATTTCGTCGTTGATGTTTTGTTCATAATACATAGTTGCCATGATTAAATTCCTCCTAATATGTGTGGTTTATATCGTTAAGGCGTAAGCCGTCACTTCAAGATAGATAGTTGTGGTGCTTGTGTTTTTTGTGTTTCACGTACAGAAGCAGTTGCGCCAGTACGTGTTAGCTCTTTAATACCATAAGGGCGAATGAGCTCGATAAATGCGTCGATTTTGTCTGGATCGCCAACCACCTGATATGTCACCATATTTTTAGCGGTATCGACAATTTGTGGGCGGAATGGTTCGACAATACTATTCATTTCCAAGCGTAACGCTGGCGGTGAAATCACTTTCACGAGTGCTAACTCACGCAAAACGATAGAGCTATCTGTAATATCGTTGACTTTAAGCACATCAATTTGTTTAGAGAGCTGTTTAATAAGCTGTTCAATTTTCTGTGCATCATCGACATTTACGATAAATGTCATTTTCGAAATATTCGTTTGGTCAGTGTGACCTACCGTAATACTTTCAATATTGAACTGGCGCTTCATGAGCAAGCCAGTCACACGGTTTAACACACCGCTTTGGTTGATAACTGTAATGGTAATTACGCGTCTCATTGTGGCTTCACTCCAATCATTTCATGTAATCCAGCACCTGGTGCTACCATCGGTGTTACGTTTTCGATTTGCTTGACGCGGCAGTCAATTAGCACAGGTTCGTCTGAACGAAGCGCTTCTTCAAAGGTCGCATTCATATCACTTAAATTATCAATGCGGTAGCCCTTGACACCATATGCGTCCGCTAATTTAACAAAATCAGGTTGTACAGGCATTAACGAAGACGAATAACGCTCCTCATAAAAGGCTTGTTGCCACTGACGCACCATACCTAAACAGCTATTGTTTAAAATAACGATTTTAACGGGTAAGTTAAATTCTTTTAATAGCGCAAGTTCTTGTGCTGTCATTTGGAAACCTGCATCCCCGCAAACTGCTACTACACGGCGGTCAGGCTCTGCGAACTGTGCCCCAATTGCTGCTGGGAAGCCAAAGCCCATTGTGCCAAGCCCACCAGATGTTACCCAGCTATGGTCATTGTTTAATGGGTAATACTGTGCTGTCCACATTTGGTGTTGCCCAACATCTGTCGTTACAATAGCCTCGCCCTCAGTAATACGGTGAATGGCTTGTAATGCTTGCTGTGGCAAGATTTCTTGTTCGTCCTCAGGCAAGTTGTACCATAATGGGTACTCCTGTTGCATTGCCTGTAAACGCTCATGCCACGCAGTAACAGCTGGTTTCTCAAACGGCTTCTTCATTAATGCTTGCAGTGCCTGCTTAGCATCCGCTACAATCGGCACTTCTGTCGGTACATTTTTACCGATTTCGGCAGGATCAATATCAATATGAATCACCGTAGCATTTGGTGCAAAAGTATCAAGATTACCTGTTAAGCGGTCATCAAAGCGTGCACCAATGTTAAGAAGGACATCACACTCTGTAATGGCATAGTTAGCTGTTGCTGTACCATGCATACCTGCCATACCAAGATTGAGGTCATGCTCTCCATGCACAGCACCTAAACCTAGTAATGTTGTGGTGATAGGTAATTCATAACGTTCTATAAATTCAGTTAATTCTTGCTTTGCATCTGCAAACAGTACACCTGCACCGGCTAGTACTAGTGGTTTTTCGGCTGTACTAAGCGCCTTAATCGCTTTTTGGATTTGCATATAGTTAGGCTTATAGGTTGGTTGGTAACCAGGTAGCTCAATTGGTGCATCCGGGTCTGGCAAATCATTTGTATCAAACAATGCCATGGATACGTTTTTCGGAAAATCGACAACAACAGGACCCTTACGTCCTGTATTGGCAATATGGAAGGCTTCCTTAACGATACGCGGGATATCTTTTGGGTCTTGCACCTGGTAGTTATGTTTAGTAATTGGTGTTGTAATCCCCATAATATCCGCTTCTTGGAAGGCATCCGTACCAATAACGGCTGTTGACACCTGCCCTGTAAATACAACGAGTGGGATTGAGTCAATCATTGCGTCTGCAATACCTGTGACAAGGTTAGTTGCCCCTGGACCGCTTGTTGCGATAACTACGCCTGGTTTATTTGACACACGCGCATAGCCCTCTGCTGCGTGAATAGCACCCTGCTCATGTCTTGCTAAAATGTGACGAATCGGGTTGCGATACATCGCATCATAAATTTGTAATACGGCACCACCTGGGTAGCCAAAAATAATTTCAACACCTTGGTCATGAAGCGCCTTGACTAGTAAGTCAGCACCATCTTTCGGTTGTTGTTGTTCGTTTTGTTGCATCATCGGTTGTTTTTCGTCCACTGAAGTATTTGCACACATATCAATTACTCCTCCCTCAATAAAGTAACGTTTTTATCAAAATAAAAAAGACCTTTTTCTCCACACACAAAGAAACCTTTGTGCGAGGGATGAAAAAAGCCTTTTCATGGTACCACCCTTGTTCATAGCAAATTGCTATCTCAGGAATACATGCCACAAGTAGCACATATTCATTTGTAACAGGCACTCTGTTGTGCCCGAAGCTATCTAATGGCTTGCGCGTTTAATAGCTCACTCCGAGGGGATGTCGGATATAGTTGTATTACTGGCTTTCAGCACGACCAGCTCTCTGTGAATACAAATATCTATAACCTTTAACCTCATCAACGTTTTAAATATTAAATTTTCATTACGCCGCCTGTAGATGCACTTGTTACTAACGCTGAGTAACGTGCTAACCAGCCGCGCTTAATTTTCGGTTCAAATGGTTGAAGCTTTGTACGACGCTCCGCTAAAACTTCCTCAGCGACCTCAAGCTCAATCGTACGACTTGGTAAATCAATGGTAATCACGTCACCGTCTTCAACAAGTGCGATAGGTCCGCCCTCTGCTGCCTCTGGTGAAATATGTCCGATAGAAATCCCGCGTGACGCTCCCGAGAAACGACCATCTGTAATGAGTGCTACCTTTGTACCTAAGCCACGTCCTTGAATAGCTGACGTTGGCGCAAGCATTTCTGGCATACCAGGCCCGCCTTTAGGTCCTTCATAACGAATGACCACAACATGCCCTTCACGTACTGTACCATTATCAATGTTTTCTTGCGCTGCCTCTTGTGAATCAAAAACAATAGCCTCGCCCTTAAACACTTTGATTGATGGGTCAACTGCGCCTACTTTGATCACGCCACCCTGTGGTGCAATGTTACCAAAGAGTACAGATAAGCCGCCTACAGGGCTATACGGATTGTCCTTTGTACGAATAACTTGATCATTTGTAATATGGAAATCCTTAACGTCCTCACCAATCGTTTTACCTGTTACCGTAATACGGTTAGGGTGAATACTGCCTGGGATTTTAGTTAACTCATTAATAATAGAGCTAACACCGCCTGCCTTCTCAATATCATCCATCGAAATATCAGAAGCTGGCATAATTTTTGCTAAATATGGTACGCGCTCTGCGACCGTATTAATATCTTCTACGTTATAGTCAATTTCGGCTTCGTTCGCAATAGCTAATGTGTGAAGAACTGTATTAGTAGATCCTCCCATTGCCATATCAAGTGCAAAGGCATCGTCAATCGCTTCTTTAGTAATAATGTCGCGTGGCTTGACGTCCTCTTTAATCATACGCACTAATTGCTTTGCCGCTTCTTTAATTAATTTATGACGCTCATTTGAAGTTGCTACAATTGTACCGTTACCTGGCAACGTAACACCGAGCATTTCCATTAGGCAGTTCATGGAGTTAGCTGTAAACATCCCTGAACATGAGCCACATGTTGGACATGCGTTATTTTCGATATCAAGTAGCTCTGCCTCACTCATCTTACCTGACTTAAGTGCGCCAACGCCCTCAAATACTGAAGTTAGTGATAGCTGCTTACCTGTTGAAGATACGCCTGCCTCCATCGGTCCACCTGAGACAAAAATTGAAGGTACATTCGTACGAACGGCCGCCATTAGCATCCCTGGTGTGATTTTGTCACAGTTTGGAATATAGAAAACACCGTCAAACCAGTGTGCATTAATAACTGTCTCTGCTGAGTCTGCAATTAGCTCCCGGCTTGGTAGCGAGTAACGCATCCCAATATGCCCCATTGCAATACCATCGTCAACGCCGATTGTATTAAACTCAAACGGAATACCGCCTGCTTCAATAATTGCTTCTTTTACAACGTCTGCAAACTGTCGTAAATGTACGTGACCTGGAATAATATCGATGTACGAGTTACATACGCCAATAAACGGCTTATCTAAATCTTTTGCCTTCACCTTACCTGTTGCATATAGCAAACTTCGGTGAGGTGCACGGTCAATACCTTTTTTAATCATGTCACTTCTCATTTACAACGACTCCTACTCTTTAAGCATTTCTTGGTGCAATGCGCTTTGCATTACGTAATTGAAATTGTTGTTATCATAGTACGGAAAGCGACACCCCGTCAACACTATTTTTCGAATTGTTTAGACAATTCTCTCAATTGTGACAAAATGAAATCGCTTTCTTGCTTATCCTAATCACTTTCTTGTCGTTAACACCGCTTTTTTAATTAATTTTAAAATTAACAGAATATTTTACAAATAGATGGCAACGCCTAATAAACACGCCTGTCCTATTAACAAAATCACTTATGTAACACTTCACATAAATACGTTACAACGCTTAAGTGCATACAAAAAAGCAGTTAACGTTGGTTGACGTTAGCTGCTTTATCTTATGTCTATCATGTTGACACTCCTCTTATTTAATTACCCAAAAATCAATTGCTAAGTTAATGAACACTAATGTGTGTACACCCGCAAACAATAAGCCGTATTTGTCTAAATTTCTCATCATCGCCATATCCATAACACTCACCCTTTCTGCTGTTTCGATAATTATATAACCACAAGCGACAAAAATCAAACAATTTCGACAATATTTTTACTGTCAAGACAGAAGCAGGGCTTTTACGTATAATAGAAGTAAAGGAGTGATTAATATGAAGAAGGCATTACTTGTTGTAGATTACACAGTCGATTTTGTAGCAGAGGATGGCTTATTAACCTGCGGACTACCAGGACAAAAACTAGAACAAGCCATTACGGCATTAACAAAGGATTTTTTAGCGCAAGGTGACGCAGTATTCTTCATTAATGATTTGCACGAGGAGGGCGACACACTACATCCTGAGAGTAAGTTATTCCCGCCACATAATATTCGCGGCACAGCAGGGCGTAATATGTACGGCACATTACATGACCTTTACCAAACAAATCCCGCCATCATTTGGCTTGATAAGACACGCTATAGCGCATTTGCAGGTACTAATTTATTTATGTTATTGCGCGAGCGTGGTATCGAGACGCTTCATATTGTAGGGGTTTGTACAGACATTTGTATTTTGCACACTTGTGTCGATGCGTATAACCTCGGCTACACTACATTTGTACATGAAGCTGGTGTAGCTAGCTTTAACGAACAAGCACATGATTTTGCCCTAGCTCACATAAAAAATTCGTTAGGATTTACGATTGTTTAATCTTTTTTTGTTTAACTCTTTGTAAAGTAGGAAATATACTACTAAGCAAGCAGAACAATATACTTTCTATACAAAGAGGAGATGAAGTCTTATGTTTAGCTTTTTATGGTTCTTAATCATTGGTGGTATTTTAGGTTGGCTAGCAGGTCTTATTTTAGGTAAAGATATCCCAGGCGGCATTATCGGTAACATTGTTGCAGGTATCATCGGCTCTTGGCTAGGTGGTACGCTACTCGGTGAATGGGGTCCAATGGTAAGTGACTTTTACATCGTACCAGCATTAATAGGTGCAATTGTATTAATCTTTGTTGTTAGCTTAATCTTAAAAGCGATGAGCGGCAAAAGAGCATAATAGAAAAAAGAGGAGGGTGTATTAGCCCTCCTCTTTTGTTGCGCTTACTAACGCGACTAGTTCATCCTTATGCTCACTGTATAAATGATAAAAATGCAGCACATCTCGCACATACTTATCACTATGATTGTAATGGAATACAGCACCCTCTATATCGCCTGTCGCTGCACCTGAATGGGCTAAATAATTGGCTGCACTAAATATCGCATCCTCAATATCATACGGATCTGCGATACCATCACCGTTAGCATCTACACCGTAACCACCGTATTTTTCGATGGCGGCAAGGCTCTTAAGCTCATCAGGAGGGATAGCCCCTTTACCCAAATCCTTGCAAGTGGGGTGTTGCCAGCCTACAAAGGTACAAGGCATAAACTGCATATGCCCTTCTGCGCCTGCAGGTGACAACAGCGTTTTCATCGTAGAAAACCGTGTTTCTATACGGTGATGTGCCGCTAATAATGTCCACGGTACATTATACTCTGCCTCAGCTGCCATATAGATAGGGATGTATGCCTCAGGGATTGGCATATCAAAGAAGGATTGCACAGTAACAACCTCCTCTTGAGTAAATTGCTGTACAATTGGTAATTCTTTTAAACCTTGCCAAACAAAAAATAAAAAAACGTATACAATAATAGCGGTAGGAATTAGTAAAATAATAAGACCCATTTTAAACTTTTGCATGCCATATCAACTCCATCACTTAAAACTAGCATAATTCTTTTTGCTTTTCCATTGAAAAGAAAGCTATTGTACTATTGTCATATCAAGTATTTACTAGTAAAATAATGACTTATCATCACGAGGAGGTTACACATTATGTGGAAAGACTTCAAAGAATTTGCAATGAAGGGTAATGTTATCGATTTAGCAGTAGCTGTAGTTATTGGTGCTGCCTTCGGTAAAATCGTTTCTTCATTAGTAGACAATATCATTATGCCTTTAGTTGGTATCTTAACAGGCGGCGTTGACTTTACAAAAAGCTTTGTGCTTAAAGTAGGCGATGCTGAAGTAGCATTTGGCGTGTTCTTACAATCAATTATTGACTTTGTAATTATCGCCTTTGCGATCTTCATGTTTGTACGTATCTTATCTAAGCTACAACGCAAAAAAGAAGAAGAGCCTGAAGCAGCACCAGAAGTGGATGTTAAAGAAGAGCTATTAGTAGAAATCCGCGATCTTCTAAAAAAACAAAACTAATTTTTACACAGCCCCGCACCACGAGGCTGTGTTTTTTTATGGGCGCAGTGCCTTATAAGTAGCAAGGAGCTCATCATTTTCCATAATAAAAGGTTTTGCCTCTGGTTGATTTTCGGATACATCGTATTTTTCCATTAGGTAGGCGTTAAGTTGCTCTTTATTAGCTAATTGTACGGCTTGATAAGGCTCTTGGAAAGACAGTTTTTCTATAAATAAATAACCATTGGCCTGAGGTACAAGCACACCTGCGTGCCCAATAAATAATTGATCATCCAGTGTAGAGTGCATCACTACCGAAATGAGTGAAGCCTTTGCTTGCTCGTTAAAATGAATACCGCGCTCTTGCCATGCTTGTTGTAACTTGGCTACATGTACTACTACATCTTTAGTGTTAGGCGTTGGTACAAAGCCAAACAATGTAGTAAAACGTGCCGTATCTTCGTCTAACCAGGCAGTAGGCGCATAGCTAATTGCATCCTTATCCATAAATAAATTAGCCGTATTAGTGGTACTATCGCTAATGGTTACGAGGTCGTTCATTAAACCATACGATGTCATACGGCAGTTATTACCAATATACAATTGCTTTTTATCCTCCCATTTTTCGGCAAGGGCTAGCTCATCATATTGCGGCACCTTATCTACAAAGCCTTGTTTAATTAGGCTAGTATTTTCCACGGTCATATTATAATCATTCACATTT
>NZ_JPUW01000048.1:0-14248 GCF_000743635.1 Lysinibacillus sp. BF-4
CACAAAATGCATGTGCAGGAAATATTTAGTTACCTATTTTCCGTCTCATTTGGAAAGCAAATACAGTGCTTACTATAAATCCACCACTCACAATAAATAGGGCTACAATAACGCGCATATCGATCCGCTCGCTAAATAATAATGGCACAAGTATAACAATACTAGCGCCAAATAAGCTCATAAGCGTAATGGTACAAGCTAAACGTTTGTACATTTTTGCCCTCCTCAAAAACCCCTCACTGCCTAGGGAAGCAGTGAGGGGTTTAGTATTAATAACTAGCAATAACTGTGACAAGCCCTTGTGGGTGACTGTCACATCGAAGCTCGTCACCAATTTGGCTAGTAAGTAATGGCAATGCCATAATATAATCCACTAATTGTTCGTGACCATTACCGCGTGGATGCCAGTTCATATGATTATCATTCAGCTCCGAGATTTTTGTTTTGAAAGTCGCAAGTTCATTTTCTGCGTATTGCTTCATGTAAAATTGGCTGTAAAAGTCAGCTGTTTTACGTGTCATAACCTGTTCAAGCTCGGTAATATAGGCCTCATAAAAGCAAATGACCATTGCTGTTAGGCAGTCATTAACGCGTGCCGCACTTAAAATTGGGCTTGGCTCACGCTCAAGACGTGTAATATTTGGCTTAGAACGCGTAGAGTCAATGCGCGTTAATAAATGGTACGGCTCACCGTTTACTAAATACACAATCGGGTTAGTTGGCATATACATCGTAAAACCATTTTTCTTTGTTTGTAATGCCACAGCATCAGACTCGCGGGCAAAAACATAACCGCTTCGCTCCGTCTCATCCTGAATCCACACAACTTTAGGGTGGTGCAGTACAGTTTCAAATAAAACATTTTCGGCAAGCAGTTTGCTCGCTAACATCATATCCACCACATTCTCTACAGATTGGCGCGTTTTTTTGCCTTTACTGCGCTCCTCGTGGGGTTGTTTCTCTATTGTCATTGGACGTGCGGGCAATAATGGCAGCGCGCTACGTTGTTGTAAAAATCGATCTTCGTTAATAGCCATTCATCTTCATCTCCTTTTTTGTCAATAAAAAAACATCTTCCTATAGAAGATGTCCTGAGAGAGTGTTAGTCATCGTGCGAATGTGCGGGCGGACCTAATTGCCACCTAATCTGCTTCATTCGAATGACGCTAACGCTGAATGCGCGTATAGTTGTCGTCATTATGAACACCTCCTATCCTCGTAGGTTTTTGTGGTACTCGACAAAGGCAGGTCTCCTGGCTTGAGCTCATCGTCTGTGCTTGCCTTCCCATTCGTTGAACAGTGGCTTACTAGCACGACTCCCTCTTACAGTTGCGGGACAGCTACGGAATTAAACCGTATTCCCTTTTAAATAAATGCACACTTACGCATTTATACCTTAATCGCTTGCGATATTTAATTGTTCGCTACTTGTTATTGTAGCGTTATGTCACAATATTGTCAAATTACGAAATAGACTGAATTAAACTCTGCACTTTAAGCTCGTAAAGCACAGGCAACATATCACTATTATCAAAGCCTAACTGCGTAAAATCCGCTGAATCCCACGCAATACGTAGCCCCTCGACCTCTTTGACATAGGCATCCCAATTACTAAGTTTACCCTTATCTCGCGGGTCATTACGTTTAATAAGGCGCGTTAATAGTGTAGGGCTATCCACTGTAACCTTTACTACTATAATAGTTGCCTGCGCACAAAGTGCCTGCATTTGTGGGTTGCTATGTAAATAAGTCGCGTCATCAAGCTCCTGTTCAAATCCTGCTGTTACCACTACAGATTGCCCAAGTGCTATATTATCCTGCACAAGTTGTAAAATCGTCTCATACTCTAATGGACGCACTTTTTGTATGTAAAAATCCGACTCGCGGTCATGGCTATCCTGTGTTGGTGAACATGCCGCTAAGTAACGCTCTACGAATGGGCGTGTCGCAGTATCTTTATCAATGTAGCTATAGCCCTTCTTGCGCGCAATCAGTTGGCCAATAAAACTTTTACCCACACCTGTCGCACCTGCCATAATGACCACATTTGGTTTAGTCATCTCATTACCTCCTTGTTCTGTTAAAATTTTACCACGAATTTTGACAAAAAACTAACACGAACGTTTTTGTGGTTTTCAGCTTGTAATATTCGTGTTAAAATAAATTGTACTAACGAATTGGAGGGTTTTAACGTGGAATTAGTGTATAAAGGTAAAACGAAGGACGTATACAAACTAGAGGATGGCTTCTACGCACTACAATTTAAAGACGATGTAACAGGCACTGACGGGGTATTTGACCCAGGCGCTAACACCGTTGGCTTATCCATTGAGGGTGCAGGGCTTGCTTGCCTACGCATGACTTCTTACTTTTACAGCAAATTAAATGAGCAGGGCGTGCCTACACACTTTGTAGACGCTGATATTGCCAACAAAACCATGAAAGTTCGTAAAGCTACCGTTTTTGGTAACGGGCTAGAAGTGATTTGCCGCTTCAAAGCCGTTGGCAGCTTCCTACGCCGCTACGGTGCTTACGCAACGGAAGGTCAGGACTTACCTGCATTTGTTGAGGTTACATTAAAAGACGACGACCGCAACGATCCCCCAATCTCTGAGGATGGGCTTGCGATGCTTGGCATTTTAACACACGAAGAGTACGCCGTGCTTAAACAGCGTACCATCGAAATTTCGAAATTCGTTCAAGCAGAACTTGCAAAAAAAGACCTTGAGCTTTATGACATCAAGCTAGAATTTGGGCGCGATGCACAAACTAACGACATTATTTTAATTGACGAAATCTCTGGCGGTAATATGCGTGCCTATAAAAATGGCGAATACATTGAGCCATTACAACTAGAACAAATTTTACTAGCTAACTAAAAACGCACTAGCAAGCAAACTGTAGGACTCTATACGAGACCTACAGTTTTTTTGAGTGTTGCCAATTGGTAACGCTGATAATATCACCGATTGGCCAGACGATACATTGCCTGCACAGCAGGTAGCTTGCACCCATTGCTTTTTTAAATCAGCGATTACAATAATGCTAGCAGTCATTTTCTTGGCTAAACCAATCATTTAATGCACCTAAAAGCAAAAAAATGTGAGGCGATTTTGAAAATCGTCTCACATTTTTTCTTTTGTCCCGGGCTCTTTGATTTAATCCCTTGCTGCGGCGCGTCCCCATAGTACAATAATGGGTACGAATAAAATCATTGCCACAGTGAGTACGACGGTACGAAAAGCGGTACGTGCTACCATAACGAACGCCTCCTTATAAAAAAGCGCCACGTCATGGTGGCGCCTTTGCTTATTTTGTTGTTTGTTTTACAATTTCGACTAGGTATTCGCCTAGTTTTTCGAGCTGTGCTACTGGGATGCGCTCATTTGTTGTATGAATGAACTCATAACCCACAGCTAAGTTAACCGTTGGGATACCAAAGCCTGCAATAATATTGGCATCACTACCGCCACCTGAAATCTCAAGGCGTGGTGTTAAGCCAAGACTTGTTGCAGCAGCTTGTGCGACTTGTACAACTTTATCTTCTTCCGTTACACGGAAACCAGGGTACATGTATTTCACTTCAACTTCAGCGCGCGCGCCGTTTTCTTGTGCTACGCGCTCATACGTTTCTTGCATATGAGCTACTTGGATTTCAAGCTTAGCCTCATCAATTGAGCGTGCCTCCGCTAAAATATTCACTTCATCACACACAATATTTGTAGCTTGGCCGCCTTCAAAACGACCGATATTAGCTGTTGTCTCCTCATCAAGGCGACCTAACTTCATGTTAGCGATACAACGTGCCGCAACTGTAATAGCAGATACACCTTGTTCAGGTGCAACACCTGCGTGTGCTGTTTTACCGATAATTTTCGTTTGTAGTTTCGCTTGGAATGGCGCTGCCACTACGATGCCGCCCACGTCACCCGTACTATCTACCGCAAAGCCATAAGCTGCTGTAATCATTTTAGGATCAAGCTCCTTAGCACCTACTAAGCCGCTCTCCTCACCTGCCGTAATGACAAATTGAATATCACCATGCGCGATATTTTCTTCTTTAAGACGGCGAGCCATTTCAAATAATGCCGCAATCCCAGCTTTGTCATCTGCACCTAAAATGGTTGTGCCGTCCGATACAATATAGCCATCCGCTGTAATGCTTGGCTTAATATTATTACCTGGTACAACCGTATCCATATGCGTTGTAAAATAAATTGCAGGTACATCTACTGTACCTTTTAGCGTTGCAATAATATTACCTGCGCCGTGACCATTGCGTGTATGTGCATCATCTTGCACTACCTCAAAGCCCATAGCTGTTAGTTTTTCGACAAGTACAGGTGCAATTAGCTCCTCATGCTTTGTTTCAGAGTTAACCTGTACGAGCTCCATAAATTCTTTTACAATACGACTTGTCATAAAAAATTGCCTTCTTTCTATTTAACGATATGGCAATTGTATCACAATTTATACGAAAGCGCTTACGACAGCACTGATGACTTCCTATCAGCAGGGTTTGGATATAGTAAAATAAAAAAAGCTCACTACCTATGTGAGTGAGCTTTAGTAACTTATTCTTGAATCGCCGCTTCAAGCGCTACAATAATCATGTCATTGAACGTTGTTTGACGTTCTTCTGGTGTTGTAATTTCGCCCGTTAGGATGTGGTCAGACACTGTTAATACTGCTAATGCTTGACGACCATATTTCGCTGCAATTGTATAAAGCGCAGCAGCTTCCATCTCAACGCCTAGTACGCCGTAGCGTGCTAATTTTTCGTTTTGGTTTTCTTCTGAGTAAAACATATCTGCTGTAAAGACATTACCTACACGTACGTTTAGGCCCGCCTCTTTACTTGCCATATACGCTTTGTGTAATAAATCAAAGTCAGCTGTTGGCGCAAAGTTAATATTATTAAAAATAATATTATTTATGTTTGAGTCTGTTGTTGCGCTTTGTGCAATAATTACGTCGCGCACTTTTACGTCTTTTTGGATTGCACCGCATGTACCAACGCGGATTAATTTTTGTACGTCATACTCTGCCATTAATTCCGTTACATAAATCGAAATAGATGGTACGCCCATACCTGTACCTTGTACAGAAATACGCTTGCCTTTGTATGTGCCTGTGTAACCAAACATATTACGTACGTCGTTATATTGAACAACGTCCTCTAAAAATGTTTCTGCGATGTATTTCGCGCGCAGTGGGTCACCTGGTAATAAAATAGTATCGGCGATTTCGCCCTTTTGTGCTTTAATGTGTACGCTCATCGTAAAATCCCTCGCTTCTCTAAAGTCTTCATTTATCATACGTTTTTTTCGTTAAAAATACAATGGCAGACGTCTAACAACTTAAGCATATAATGCCCAAAGCGCATCAAATACAGCCGTGGTCATATAGCTGTCTTGTTGCATCTCTACATAGTCACTTAGCTCGTTAAAATCTGTACTTTGTTTAGGAAAGCTGGGGTCCTCAAAAGCCGCCTCCGCAAAATACGCGAAGGCATCACTCCCCCCGCGAAATGTTTGAACGAACTGGTAAAACGTTTTGGTCATCGCGTAAACAGTGATACGTACTCGCCGTATCCCTCAGCCTCTAGCTTGTCTTTTGGTACAAAGCGTAGTGCGGCAGAGTTAATGCAGTAGCGTAAACCGCCTGCTGCTTGCGGACCATCTTCAAACACATGCCCAAGGTGAGAGTCTGCTTGTTGGCTACGCACCTCAACGCGGCGCATGCCGTGCGTTGTATCAAAATGCTCTGTCACCTTAGCAATTGGCTTTGTAAAAGCTGGCCAGCCACAGCCTGCATCATATTTATCTAGCGAGCTAAACAGCGGCTCACCTGATACAATGTCTACATAAATACCCTCTTCAAAATGGCTGTCAAACTCATTACGAAACGGTGGTTCTGTACCGTTTTCTTGTGTGACATGGTACTGCATTTCAGTTAAATGATCGAGTTTCTTTGTCATGCATTATCCCCCCAATGTTTAGCAATAAATGCTTTGCGCCCCGAGCCTGTTGCGTAACTCTTATAATGCGCGGCATTTTTTTTATAGTAGCCTTGATGATAATCCTCTGCCTCGTAAAAGGGCTTGGCTGGTTGAATAGGTACAGCGATTGGCTTACTAAAGCGTCCGCTTGCAGCTAAATCTGCTTTTGATTGTTCAGCCACTTCACGTTGCGCCTCATCTGCATAAAAAATGACAGGTGCATACGACGAGCCGCGGTCAAAAAATTGCCCGCCCGCATCCGTTGGGTCAAAGGTTTGCCAGTATAAATCCACGAGTTCACGGTAGCTAATTTGTGTATCATCAAATGTTACCTGTACAGCCTCAACATGCCCTGTTGTGTTTGTGCATACTTGTGCGTAGGACGGGTTTTCGATTGTGCCGCCTGTATAGCCTGAGCGCACTTGAATAATGCCTGGGCGTTGCTCAAATGGCTCTACCATACACCAAAAGCAGCCGCCCGCAAAAATTGCTGTTTGTTCCATACTTTACTCCCCCTTTGGAATCGTTACGTCAAAATGCACAGCGCCATCCTTTAACTCAATTGACTTTGCACGTGCATGTAAATTATTTTCGAGTGGTGCTTTCTCTAAATCAATAATAATTTGCTCATCGCGTGGGTACATAGCTAACCAATCAGGTAGGGTTAATACACGCTCGACAAGCCCCATTGCGATGCTTGGTGAGACAGCAAGTCGCCCTGCTTTAAAAGCCTTTTGCTCTAACACAATTTGCCCTGCTGGATTAACAGTTGGCGCAAAGCTCATCGTCACATCAGTTTCGCCAAAAAATGTTGGGATAGCTGTTGTTAAATGTAATAGCTCATCTACCTCAACTGAAAAAGGCATGTCATTGCCATCTAGCGCCTTAGTAATAAAATACGATGCTACTTGCTCAAGCTCCTCATTAGAGGTAGCAAGTGTTACATCAAAACCATCCATTGGTTTAGCTACAGCTACTGGGGCACGTTCGCCCGAAGCAGTAATCGCATAATACGCTGCTCCTGCTCCACCAATCAACACAATTACTAGCGTGAAAAACGCATACTTCCAAATATTCATTTACCTCTTCCTTTCACGCAATTCTACCGTTTACTATACACATTTTTTTTGCAATTCGCACGAAATCTACTGCTCAATTGTCAGCTTTTCTACTGTGACTTGCAGTGGGTTACTTTCTGCAACACTACGGGCATGTACGGTTACCGTTTGTCCAACGGAAATGTGTGACACGTCCTTCATCTTACAAATTGCTAGCTCCCCTTTATCCATCTCAAGGGTAAAGCCTTTAACATCAATCGCAATAATTTTACCATGTAGCTCCACTAACTCGCCCTGCGCTGCTGTATCAGGCTTTGGTGGTGTGGGCTTTGCCTCGGGCGCACTACACGCCGCTAGTAGCACGACAATAAATAGGCTGTATAGGATTTTTCTCATGTGCATCAACTCCTCCTAATCTATTGCCTTTTTGAAATAGATTCAATCCTTTTTAAGACAACAAAAGGGTGCTAAGCACGCGTGCCCAACACCCCTTGTCAATTACTCTGCAAAATATACGAAGCCAATCGCGCCTGGCCCTGTATGTGTGGATACAATTGGTGACGTAAATTGTACGCGCACATCGTGGTAACCGGTTGCCTCGATTTTTTCTTTTAATGGTGTACCCATCGTCTTCATGCCATGTGCATGTGAAATGGATGCCATCTTCACCGTTTTGCCTGCTGTATCCTCTAAAAATTGTTTAAATAAATGATTAACGACTTGTTTATGGCTACGCACTTTACCTACAGGATTATACGCGCCACCCTCAAGGTTAGCGATGACCTTAATATTAAGTAGCGAGCCGATGAAGCCGCGCCCTTTTCCGATACGGCCGCCTTTAACTAAGTTATCTAGCGTATCTACAATAACATATAAGTAGGTGTTATCACGCACAACCTCAAGACGCTTGATGATTTGTTCGAGCGTTGCGCCCTCGTCACGTAAACGCGCCGCCTCTAATAGCTGAATGCCTAAACCGCTTGCGATAAAGCGCGAGTCAATAACGGTTACATCCGACTCTGACATTTGTGCAGCTTGACGAGCAGACTCAACAGTACCACTCATGCCACCTGTCATATGAATGGAAATGATTTGATCACCGTCTTTTCCTAGCTCATCATACATCTCCTTAAATTTACCTGGGGCTGGTTGTGAGCTCTTTGGTAGCTCCTTTGATACCGCCATTTTCTCCATAAATTCTTCTGGTTGAATATCTACACCATCTGTATACGTCGCGTTATCAATTTGGATTGATAGCGGCACAACGTGAATTTGGTTTTTAGTAATTTCTTCTTGTGTTAAATCACTTGTAGAATCCGTTACGATATGAATTTGTCCCATGTTCTGACACATCCTTTTCCTTACCATTATAACATTTGATTACGTAAAAGAAATCATGACAATCGTAACTTTTTTTTACGCATCTGTCGATGATATGCTCTAGTTAAAGCTTTTTTGGGTAAACAATAGCTATAAGGACGGTGAAAGAGATGTTTAACCCCTACCAAGATGGTGGGCTGCGCGAAGAAATTTGGAGTGCGCTAACGCATGGTTTTGGCTTGTTGATTAGTATACCTGCGCTCATCATCCTTATTTTACAAAGTACGTCAGCCTTACAAATCACAACAGTAAGTATTTTTGGGGCATCGTTAATTTTATTATTTTTAGCCTCTACCTTGCTACACAGCATGCCATTTAAATACAAGTATATTTTTGCTAAACTTGACCACTCCGCCATTTATATTTTAATTGCGGGTACGTATACCCCGTTTTTACTGCTCGCAGTAGGCGGCAAATTAGGGCTTGTACTACTCATTACGATTTGGACGCTTGCCGTAATTGGCGTATTTGTAAAGTTCTTCTTTTTTACTACGTTCGAAAAACTCTCCACCTTCGCTTATATTGCGATGGGTTGGCTAATTATTTTTGCGGCAAAGCTGTATACCTTCACCTTGGATTTGAAGGCTTTATGATTTTAGTAAGTGGTGGGCTATGGTTTACAGTAGGTACTATTTTTTATGCGTGGCGTTCACTCCCTTACAATCATGCGATTTGGCATCTGTTTGTTATTATGGGTTGTGTGACAATGTATTACTGCGTGCTTGTCTATTTATTATAGGGCTTACTTCACAAATGCCGCGTGAAAACGTATACTACTAACAGAAGGAGGTGAATCATTTGTTTCTGTCATTTTTTACAGACGCACTCTTTACCACAACGGACTTTTATATGTCCATGATGCTATTATTTATTGTGCTTACGTTAACGCTTATATTAACCTCACATGCCACACAGCTTGTGTGTACACAGCATATTGCCGTACAAAATATGGCGACGCAACAAGCACAGCACAGTAGCGCTCCGTTTATTTACAATGCCGACGTAAAAAGCTGGCTAGCCTTAACCTTTAAACGTAGCGCGCAGCCAGATGATGAAGCCGACAGCTCTTGCTCTTAATCCATTATTTAAGAGGAGGCTACATCATTGACGAACAAATTATTCACTAAACAAACGGTACTTATGCTGTTATTGCTAAGTACAACGGTAGTATTATCAGGTTGCGGAGAGGCTGGGGTCTTTCATGATTATTTTGTGCACCCCTTCTCCTTTTTAATTGTTA
Source organism: Lysinibacillus sp. BF-4 (assembly GCF_000743635.1). Lineage (NCBI taxonomy): Bacteria > Bacillati > Bacillota > Bacilli > Caryophanales > Bacillaceae > Lysinibacillus > Lysinibacillus sp. BF-4. The sequence continues at coordinate 9,680 of NZ_JPUW01000048.1, forward strand.
AACTTGCGACCTTTTTTGGCGGTAGCTACGGCTATGCCATCATCGCCATTACACTAGGCGTACGCTTTATTTTATTGCCACTCGTTATTAAACAAACACGCAGTAATAAAACGATGCAAGAAAAAATGAAAGTGCTTAAGCCTGAGATGGACGAGGTAATGGCAAAATATAAAGGTGATAAAGCGCCAGAGTCACAAGTAGCTATGCAAAAGGAGCTAAGTGCGCTCTACCAAAAACATGGCACTAGCCCCTTTGCAGCCGTAAGTGGCTGTCTGCCGCTACTCATTCAGATGCCCATTTTTATTGCGCTATTTTATGCCATACGCCAAACGCCAGAAATTTCCACACACTCATTTTTATGGTTTGAGCTAGGCAGTCGTGACACGCCGCTTGCGGTCATTACGATTATGATGTATTTCATTCAAGCGCGTATTAGCCTTATTAATGTAGCGCCTGAACAACAAAAACAAATGAAGATGTTGATGTATATTACACCCATTATGATGGGGATGATTGCCTTTACTGCGCCGTCTGCCCTCGCTTTATATTGGTGTGTAGGTGCTATCTTCCTTGTTATCCAAACACTTATTATTAAACGCTTAACATAAATGGCTGCTCACTGAGGTGAGCGGCTTTTTTTATCAAAAGGAGGTGGGCAGCTATGCCATTTTTACAAACTGCCGCGATTGGTGCACTAGGCGGCATACTATTTACCGTACTCCACTTGCCTATCCCATGGTTGCTCGGCCCTATGCTTGCTGTCATGGTAAGCGCGCGATTATTGCCGTTTAACTTGCAGTGGGATAAGCGCATGCGTAACGCAGGGCTAATTGTTATTGGCTATGTCATTGGGCGCTCGCTTACACCTACCGCCCTAGCCGAAATCTTTAGCCAATTTTGGCTCATGCTCGTCTTTACCGCTTCACTTGTAGCGTTGTGCATTGGCATTGCATATATGATTACTAAACTCTCTGGACTAGATTTTAAAACGGCACTACTTGGTACGATCCCAGGTGGCATGACGCAAGCACTTGTCATGGCAGAAGAAACAGAAGGTGTAGACGTTGCCATTGTGACAATGACACAAACCGTTCGCTTACTTATTATTATTTGCAGTGTGCCTATTATTGTAGCCGTTATGCCAAGTGAGCCACTCACAGTAACAGAAGAAATATTTCACTTTACACCAAGCTTTGTAGGCTATATGCTAGCCGCTACCATTGCGGCACTACTAGCTGCACACTTTCGCTTTCCTACGGCGTACCTCATTGGGCCTGCACTTATTACAGTTATCCTACAACTCATCTTGCCAAGTGAGCCGATGCCAGCACCTATCATCCACGTAGCGCAGCTCGCAATGGGGGTAAGTGTTGGGCTTATGCTAAAGCCAAGCGAGGGCAAACAAAAAGGAGCGCTCCTTTATGCGCTCCTCAGTGGCAGTATTTTATTTGTGGCGGCAAGCTTGCTCGCATTACTGTTTTACCAATTAACCGATGCCTCAGCCGCCACTAGCTTACTTGCCCTTGTACCAGGTGGACTTGATCAGCTCGGCATGGTAGCACACGCTGTAGGCGCAGACTTACCGCTCGTATCTGGCTACCAAATTTTTCGGTTATTTTTTGTGTTGCTTATTGTACCTTTTATTATGCGGGCCATTTTTAACCACATTGACAACAGCCACACCTCAACTTGAGATGTGGCTGTATATTTTTCGGGCAAACACTGCAAGCAATACCAACAGTGTAACAAGTTGTAACGAACGAAACAGCCCGCCAACATTTGCTGTTGTTAACACAAACGCCTCACCAAAAACCTGTGCGCGCGCCACAGGTCCAAAATTGCGCGAGTCAATCGATATTTCTCGGTTGTCACCAAGCACAAAATACTCATTCTTCTCTAACACATAAGGTAGTGCGGTAAGCATTGTACGGTCACCCCGTCTTCGATCTGCTAGCCCGTCCACATATAACACGCCGTGCTCAAACGCTACCGCTTGCCCTGTCGTAGCTACTACACGCTTAAGCAAAGACTCACCGCCCATGCAAGCACCTGCAACGGGCTTGCCATCATGACAAAACGCCAACAAGTCATCACGTTCAATTTGTGTAAAAGGCATCACCCAAATTAATGAGCCTGACGGAACATTTGGCAACATAGAGTCACCTTTTGTTGGTGTAATGCCCCATGCTGTAATTAACCACAGTAGCGCGGCCACATACCATAACTTATTTTTCATATACCGTATACGTAAACGTATAGCCTTCTGCTGTTTGCACCGCTGGCTGCGCGCTCACCTGTGTAAAATCGTCATAATTTGGGAAGTACGTATCTCCCTCAAAGGCATGGTCAATTTGCGTAACATATAAACGTTCTGCCATAGGAAGGCATGTTTTAAAAATCTGCTCGCCACCAATAACCATCACCTCTGGCACATTACCAGCAAGACGAAGCGCCTCCTCTATTGTCGAAGCAAGCTCAATGCCCTCTGCCTCATACGCCTTATTGCGTGAAATTACAATATTTCGGCGACCAGGTAGCGCTCGACCGATTGACTCAAACGTTTTACGTCCCATAATCATAGGCTTACCCATTGTCATTTCTTTAAAATACTGCAAATCATCTGGTAAATGCCACGGCATTTTGTTATCATTACCTATTACACGATTTTTATCATGTGCCACAATTAACGAAATCATCACGTCACCCCTTAATTTGTTGTACAATGAATATCATACTATAAGAAGGACTGACGAGACATGCATACACTACAAATCCCAAAGAAATTTATGGATACCCTTCCGCTGATCACACGCGAAACGGTTAACGGCGAACTACCAACAAAAGAAGGTACACTATTTAAACTCGTAGATAGCCAAGGCGAATACGTTGCTACAGCTTACTACGGCTTACAAAATAAAGGTGTTGGCTGGGTACTTTCTGAAGAAAACGAAGAGATTGACGAGGACTTCTTTACGCGTAAGTTCCGCGCTGCATTTGCTGAGCGCAGTGAGTTTTACGAAAGCTTTGACACAACAGCATTCCGCGTCTTTAATGGCGAGGGCGATGGCATTGGCGGTTTAACGATTGAGTTTTTTGACGGCTACTATGTCATTAACTTTTACAGCGAGGGCATTTACGCTTTCCGCCACTTCATTTATGAGGCAATCGAAAATGTAGCGGACGTTCGTGCCATTTACGAGAAAAAACGCTTCGACACAAACGGGCAGTATATTGAGCAAGACGACTTTGTGCGCGGTGAGCCAGGCGAGTTCCCTATTATCATCCAAGAAAACGGCATGAACTTTGCGGTTGATTTAAATGACGGTGCGATGACGGGTATTTTCCTTGATCAACGTAATGTACGCCGTGCCATCCGCGACAACTATTCAGAAGGTAAAGAAGTGCTTAACACGTTTTCTTACACAGGCGCATTTTCGGTAGCTGCAGCACTTGGTGGCGCAATGAAAACAACGAGTGTAGACGTAGCTAAGCGTAGCCTACCTAAAACGATCGAGCAATTTAGCGTGAACGCAATTGACTACGAAGCACAAGATATTAAAGTCATGGACGTCTTCAGCTACTTTAACTACGCGAAGCGCCATAACCTATTATTTGACTTAGTTATTTTAGACCCCCCAAGCTTTGCGCGTACAAAAAAGGTAACCTTCTCATCTGCGAAGGACTACCCAAAGCTACTTGCTGAGGCGATTGCGATTACAGCTAAAAATGGTGTGATTGTCGCATCAACAAATAACGCAAGCTTTGACATGAAAAAGTTTAAACAAATGATTGCGAAAGCCTTTGATGGCAAAAAATATCGCATTTTAGAGGAGCACCAATTACCAGAGGACTTCTCAACACTACCTGAGTTTAACTACTTAAAAGTAGTTTTCTTACAAAAGCTAAAGTAAGGAGAGGTATTTGTGAAAGACAATAAACTAGACATCGACATTATGAAAAGCGTGTGGTTTCATCCCACATTAACGACACGTCATTTTTTAGAAAAAAACTCATGGAGTGCAGCGGCGTTTATCGTAGCTATCAGCAGTTTGTCACAGCTCTTTATTACGTACTTTAACTCCTACGACGACCCAAATATTAGCTCAGCTTATGAACTTGGCTGGTTTGGTATTATTATCGGACCTATCCTTGCGCCTCTTTTCTTTTGGGTAACATCATTTGCCTTTTGGCTTGTGTCTCGCCTCTTTAGAGGAAAGGCGACCATCCGTCAAACTTACTTAGCTATGGCAATGCCTGCGCTACTTACAATACCTTTCTTACCGGTATTAGGCGGTTGGTTTGTTGCATCGCGTGATTCTTTTGTGGATCCGTTCCATTACGGTGGGCTTGATTTAATTGCAACACTTGTTGGAATAGCAATTATGATTGTTAATGTATGGTCATTTATCGTCAGCATTGCGGCAATTGCAGAAGCTAATAAAATTGGTAAATGGGCAGCATTCTTTGTGCTTATCATCCCAATTTCATTAATTATTGTTATTATTTTAGCCGTTTTAGCACTATTCTTTGTTGCTGTATTTTAATACAAAAACCACCACTGAAAAAAAT
>NZ_JPUW01000049.1:0-13960 GCF_000743635.1 Lysinibacillus sp. BF-4
TGGTTAAGGTATAGCCTTTTCCGTAGGGGCGAAGTCAACCGTCCTCATATACCACCACGCTAAGATAGGAGGTCTGTAAGACCGTTTGTACTATTGGGTAGGTATAAGTGTAAAGGTTGCTTGCGAAGTAAGTAACCCGCCTTTTTAGGTGACACAAGCCCCCACTTCAAAACGCTTTAGCGTTTAAGCGGGGGTAGTTGACATAAAAGGCTAGACCCGTTGTAAAGTGTACCCTTTGTAAAGGACATTTTGAAAAAGGTTAGGCAAATTGTTGGAGCTGCTGTCTGTATTTTACAGGCGGCAGCTTTTTTAAATTCCATTGCCCTCGATAATGATTGTAATAGGTCATATAGCTTTTTACTTCTCGCTTCACATCCTCAAGTGTTTCACATTCTTTGATGTACGTTTCATCTTTAAAATGCCCAAAGAACGATTCTTGGGGCGCATTATCCCAACAGTTTCCTCTACGTGACATCGATTGCCCTAGTTTCATTTTCTTCACCAGTGCTTGAAATTTTGGATTCGTATAATGGCATCCTTGATCAGAATGGATAAAGGCATCCTTTGTGAAGTGCGTATGTTTTCTTGATTTTTTTAAGGTATTTAATGCAATGTCCAGCTGTAAAGAATCCGACACTTCATAGGCGAGAATTTCGTTCGTTTCAGCGTCTTTAATCGTTGATAAATAAGCACGTTTGCCGTTTCGATACGTCAAATATGTGATATCTGTTAATAAGACTTTGCCTGCCACACCTTGCTTAAAGTTGCGTTGTAATTCGTTCGTACACGTACGATGTTCCTTCGTTGCTTTCGCCATTCTTCGGTAAGGATTCGCTTTCCGAATGGGGCAGATGATGCCGAATTTTTTCATAATACGACGAATACGCTTGAGATTGTACGTAATTTTATATTGGTTTTGAAGCGTCATTTTAATTTGACGAGCGCCTTTATGACGTCGTTTAAATTGATACGCTTTTAAAATCTCATCTTTTACGCGTTCATCAGCCTGATGTTTCATCGTTCTTCGTTCAACGGATGTTTGAGCGAAATAATTATAATAGCCTGAGCGTGATACTTGTAATACTTCACAAAGATAACTCACCATGCTTTTTAAGTTATATTTTTTAATCGTTTCATGGATTAATTCAAATTTTAGTTCGGGTGCTAGTTTTTCTTCTGTTCCAACAGCTGCCTTTCGAGTAAATCGATCTTTTTTAAGCGTTCATTTTCCGCTTCTAGTAAACGCATTTTCGCTTCCAGTCGGGCATACTTTTCTTCCATACTCAATTCTCTTTCAAGAGAACGTCCAGAACCATGTTTTCTCGTATCTTCTAAACCACGGATACCATCTTTTTTAAATGCTTTTCTCCAACGAGCCGCACATTTTTGTACACGAGTCATACCGATGATATCGATATCAAAACCAGCTGCTTCAAAAATTTCTCTTGGTAGCTTTCCAGTTTCATTTTGGGCAATAAATAATCGTCTAAATTCGTCCGTATACGTAATTGCTTTTTCACTAACGGCTTTTACATATGGATTTTTTCTTAATTCTTTTTGTTGAGCTAACGTAAAATAGTGTTTTGTCATCTTTGTTCTCCGCATCGTTTTTTCTCATTATAAACAAAAAGCACCCTATAAGATGACCTTTTTTGAAGTGACCCCTAAAAGTTAGACACGGTTATTTCATTTAGGCAGCTTGATTAAAATGAGTTCGGTATTGTACCGGACTCATTTTTAGTTTTGCCTTCATTCGTTTCGTGTTGTAATAGTGTATATAATTTTCAAGTTCCTTTTTAAAATGCTCCACACTTTCAAATTCCTTTAAGTAAAGGAATTCAGATTTCATAATGCCAAAGAAGTTCTCTATTACAGAGTTATCGTAACAGTTCCCTTTACGTGACATGCTTTGCACAATACCTCTTGATTCAAGGGCGTAACGATATTGTTTCATTTGATAATGCCAGCCTTGATCGGAATGCATCAGTAGCTGGTGTTCCTCTGGTAAGCGTTCTAAAGCCTTCTCTAACATCTCCGAAACTAAAGAATATGTCGGTCTAGAACCAATTGTATAGGTGATAATTTCTCCATTAAATAAATCTAAAACAGGTGATAAATAAAGCTTTTCACCGAATAATTTAAACTCTGTAATATCCGTTACCCACTTTTCATTTGGGGCTTCGGCTGTAAAGTTTCGATCCAAAATATTTGGCGCAATTTTACCAACCGTTCCTTTATAAGATTTATACTTTTTCATGCGAACGATACATTTTAAGCCAAGTTCTTTCATGATACGTTGAACCTTTTTATGATTCACTTTTTGTCCACGATTCGCGAGCTCATCGCGAATACGACGATAGCCATAACGGCCTTCGTGTTCTTTATAAATTGATTGTATCTCATCTTTTAAATTGGCATCTGGATCCGGTCGATTCATCTTCTTTACTAAATCATAGTACGTGCTACGAGGAATACCTGCGAATGCCACAAGCGCCTTCACCGAGTATTTATGCCTTAATTCATAGATGACCTTTACTTTGTCTTCTTTGGTGATTTTTCCTTGGCTTGAACTAAGGCGTTCAACTTTTTTAAATACTCGTTTTCCATACGTAGACGGTTGATTTCTGCTTGAAGTGCTTCTGGTGAGCCTTCTACTAGTACTTGTTTTGGTTGTTTGTTCGTTTCTTTTTTCATGGATGGACGCCCCTTTTTCTTTGATTGAAGGGCATCAAATCCTTTTGATTCAAACTGTTTTCGCCATTGTCGTATGGTTGACTGTGACGCTATCCCAAAGATAGCCGCTGTTTCATTTAAAGACGTACCGTTTTCAATCATGAAGTTTAGTACATCTAGTTTAAACTGCGTTGAGTAATTTGTATATCGTTTTACGAATGCTTCTACGCCGTTATACTCATATTGCTTCGCCCAATTAAGAATCGCTTTGTGATCTGTTCCAATCGATTTAGCGATTTCATGCGAGCTTTCAGTCCCCTTTAAATATCGTAAAGCTGCTTGTAATTTTTCTTCTGAAGTAAATTTAGCCATATAAAAACTGCTCCTCTAATTGTTAGTTGTGTCTAACAATCGGGGAGCAGTTCATTTCAAGTGTCTATCTTATAGGGTACATTTTATTGTGGTCTAGCCTTGTTGTTAGCTCATTAAGCGCTCTTTTTGTAGAAGGCTGATGAGTTGTTCGATATAGTGAAGCACTTGCTGTGAAGCCGTGTCTAAGCAAGCAAGGTGCGCCTCAGCGGTTTGGATGTCGCCGCGGTTAAAGGCCTCCACTGCTTTTTTAGCGCAGTTATGCACTTCGATATGGTAAGGATCCATGTCTTGGTACTCTTTGTTGTTAGCAAAGCGCTGTTTAGTACGCGGTAAGTCGTACCATTTACCAAGGCGGCAATCGTAGTGCGATGTAACAGAGCTTGGGTCAATGTCTTCAAGCCCTAAGAACATATTGTACACGCGCCACTTCCATAAAATATGGTCAGCTTTAGACAGCTGTAGTAGGGCAATGCTTGATAGTTGTACGTTGTTTTGTTCGATTAAATCTAAACGGAAGCGGTTGATTTCTTTACCCATTAAGTGAATATCACGTGAGGTATCCTGACCATATTGGCGAATATCCTCCTGTAAATCCGAAATCTCTACCATGCGCTGTGATACTTCATCAATCGCTGCGGCCTGCTCCTCAGAGATGGCTGCGGTATTGGTCACGTCAAAACTAATGTCTTCAAAGGCTTCTACAATGGCGTTAAGCAGTGGTAATGACTCACGTGCCTCGTCCGTTGCCTCTTTAATAATCGTTGTAGTATTGGTAATGGAGTGTGCCACATCATTAGAGTAGCTTTTTAGGTGCTGTACATTGCCAGAAACCTCAGATAGCGCAGACACTGTGCCTTCTGCTAATTTACGTACTTCCTGTGCTACTACCGCAAAGCCTTTACCATGTTCGCCAGCGCGTGCCGCTTCAATGGAAGCATTCAGTGCCAGTAAATTTGTTTGGTCAGCAATTTGGTTAATGAGTGTCACAACATTTTCGATGTCATTTACGCGCTTTTGCAATTCCGCAAATGATAATACAATAGAAGAAAACGTTTCTTCCGTTTTAAAGATTTCAGTGAGGGCATGCTCAATTGCATTTTTACCCGTTGTCGCGTTGTCGAGTGACTCGGTTGTTTTTTCAGAGATGCGTGACGATGAGCGAGCTACTTCGTTAATAGAAGCGGCAATTTGCTCAGTAGCTGCGGTTGATGATTGCAACTCCTCAGATTGACGATCTAGGCTAAAAACTAAATCCTTCATATACATAATGCGTGCGTTAACATCCATTAATGAAGAAATTTCGCCAACGACTTTCTCCATAAGTCGTTCGTCCTGCGCCTCTACTAATAATTGCTGATCTACGTTAATGGCTGCTTGGAAGGATTGCAGTAACTCAAACGCGGTATTTGGTTTATAGCCAAAGTTATGCAGGATATGTGTGGTCACATAAAAAGCAAATTGGTTAAATACTACAATGACTTTACCGGCCTCGTAGCCACGTTCTCTAAACATATTAAAAAATTTAACGGTTTTTTCGACGTAATTGCCATCACGCTCATGCAGAAAGAACATATCTAAATAACGTTCCACATATTTCATCTCGATGCGGTTAGTACCAGTAGGTGAGATTTCTGCAAGGTAATCCGTAAAAATTTGTTGGATGGAAGGCTGTGCATGTTGAAGTTTATCGCATAATTCGCGTAAATGTACTTGCGTGGTACTTGTAAAGTTATTGAAAGCGAGTGTTTCTTTGAAGCGCCCCGTGACAGGTAAATCGGTTCCACGTTTAAATAAATCTTGCACTTCTGCTTTCGGTCTAAAGGAAGCAAACATTTATTAAAAACCCCCTATGATAAAATAGATATATTTCACTTTCATAGTATCATATTCCTACTTTGTTTAGTAGCTAATAAACTGAAATTTCTTTGTTTGCAAAGTCCAATCGTTTTCTTTTTAACAACCACATTGCTATAATTATAAAGAAATAAAAAAGTTTTTTTGCTAGGCTTTAGTACTAGTATGAGTAAAGGGAGTTATAAACATGTACAAGGTCATCTATATGAAGGCGGATTACGAACCTTGGTGGCGCTTTGAAGGTTGGGAGCAGTTTATTGAGCAACAAAAAACATTCTCTACTATAGAAGAAGCTCAAAAAAACCTTGAGCAACAGCTTACCGTATTCCGTACGAAATATAGCAACGAAGCTACTAAGGACGGCATGTTTGCGTTCTGGTGCGAAGACGAAATTAGCTACTGCGAAGCATGCGAAGATGACGCGCAAATCTATCACGGAATATTTATTCAAAAGATTTATTGACAATTTTATGAATGGTATGTATACTAAGGGTAACAATTAAATTGATTCACTCGCAAATCCACGAGATTCACATATTACAAAGAGTCATCGGGTTCGTAACGGTACTTTTTGTAATATGTGAATTTTTACATCTGTGAAGAATTGCATATTGTTACATTTATTTTTTGGAGGTTTTCTTAATGAAACAAGGTACAGTAAAATGGTTTAACTCAGAAAAAGGTTTTGGATTTATCGAAGTTGACGGCGAAAACGACGTTTTCGTACACTTCTCAGCTATCCAAGGCGACGGTTTCAAAACACTTGACGAAGGTCAAAAAGTGGAATTCGAAGTTGTAGAAGGCAACCGCGGACCACAAGCTGCTAACGTAACAAAACTTTAATCCTCGGATTAAGGCAAACACTTAGTTGAAACTAACTAAAGAACGACGCTCTCGTAGCGTCGTTCTTTTTTGTATTTATTTACGTTCTAAAATCGTTGTAATACGTGATAAATCATTAAAGGCATATGCCTGACTTGTATCGTATTTATAAACGAGCTTACCTGTGTCGCCCTCGTCCTTCCATACATAATACTCATTACCGAGTAATTTTAAATGATAGTCCGCTGTTTCGACATCCAATGTTTCGTCGATTTTTTCAGCTTCAAGGAAAATGTTTTCGATAACTAACACATCGCCTCGGTCTTTAATGCTGTAAAAATTAGCGTCCTCCGCTTGTTGGCAGCCTACGAGTAACGCCAGCACACCAATTAATAGCCACTTCTTCATGCTTTCACTCCTTCACCTAACAAACGTACAACGAAAGCTGTACAACGTCAACTTCTAGCGCGAAATAAGTGAAACCAATTATCAACTCACACGTATTACTTAGTACTGAGTGAAAAAAGTGGGATTACACGCTAGTCAACTAGTCATAAGCGAGTAACCCTCTCCGTATTTTTTAGGAATAATTTGACACTCGTAAAATGAATTTCGTACAATAGACATAAGTTGCGGATTGCTTGTAACTAATAGAAGGTAAGGGAGTGGTTGTATTGGCTATCGTATTACAAAAAGGTCAACGTATTGACTTAACGAAAGGTAACCCTACATTAGAGCGTCTTGTTGTGGGCTTAGGCTGGGATCCAATCGAACAAAAGCGTGGCGGCTTATTAGGTGGTTTATTTGGTGGTGGCAGTGGCGGTGCTGATATGGATATCGACGCATCAGTCATTATGTTACGTGATGACAGCTTTAAGCATAATAATGATTTGGTGTACTTTGGCAACCTCACAAGCCCATGTGGCGGTGTACAACATACAGGCGACAACTTAACGGGTGAGGGCGATGGTGACGATGAGCAAGTAATCGTGCAATTAAGCCGCATCCCACAAGAAGTTAATCGTTTAATCTTTGTTGTTAATATTTATGACTGTGTACGTCGTAAGCAGGACTTTGGTCAAGTAGCAAATGCCTATATTCGCGTCGTTAACGATACAACGAAGGAAGAACTCATCAAGTTTAACTTATCAGATAACTACCAAGGGCTTACAAGCTTAACGGTTGCTGAAATTTATCGTCATGGCAGTGATTGGAAGTTTGGCGCAATTGGCTCAGGCTCAACGGATGCTAACTTATCAGCAATGCTACAACACTATAGTAAGTAAGTGTGAACATATAAATGTAAATAGGGGGAATAGACAATGGCAATTTCACTAAGTAAAGGTCAAAAAGTAGATTTAACAAAAGGTAATCCAGGTCTTACAAATATCGTAGTAGGGCTAGGCTGGGATACAAATAAATATGATGGCGGTCAAGATTTTGATCTTGATTCATCTGTATTTTTACTAGATGCAGCAGGTAAGTGTTCAAGCGAACAAGACTTTGTTTTCTTTAACAATTTACAGGGCGGCGCTGGCTCAGTCGTACATACAGGCGACAACTTAACAGGCGAGGGAGATGGTGACGATGAGGTAATCAAAATTGATTTACCAGGCGTACCTGCCTCAATCGAAAAAATCGCTTTTACCATTACCATTCATGATGCAGAAGCGCGCGGTCAAAACTTTGGTCAAGTGTCAAACAGCTATGTGCGTATTGTAGATGCAGCAACGAATACAGAGGTAATTCGTTATGATTTAGGCGAAGACTTCTCTATTGAAACAGCTATCGTTGTAGGCGAGCTTTACCGTCATGGTGGCGAATGGAAGTTTAATGCGATTGGCTCAGGTTACCAAGGTGGGCTAGCATCACTCGTACGTGATTACGGCTTACAAGTATAAGGAGGGCATCACTCATGGCAATTACATTATCAAAAGGGCAAAAAATTGATTTAACTAAAACAAACCCAAGCCTTGTGCGCGGTATTATCGGGCTAGGCTGGGATACTAACAAATACTCGGGCGGGCAAGAGTTTGACTTAGATGCATCAGCATTTTTAGTAGACGCGAGTAACCGCTGTCAAAATGATTTAGACTTTGTTTTTTACAATAACTTAGAGCACCCAAGTAAATCGGTTATCCATACAGGCGATAACCGTACAGGCGAAGGGGACGGCGATGATGAGCAAATTATCGTTGACTTCTCTAAAATCCCAGCACATGTAGATCGCATTGGTATTACAGTTACGATCCATGATGCAGAGGGACGCGGTCAAAACTTTGGTCAAGTATCCAATGCCTTTGTACGCTTTGTGGACGAGGCAACGGGCGAGGAGCTACTACACTTTGATTTAGGTGAAGACTTCTCTATCGAAACAGCTGTGGTATTTTGTGAGTTATACCGCCACGGCAATGAGTGGAAATTTAATGCCATTGGTTCGGGCTTCTCAGGTGGCTTAGCTGCGCTGTGCCGCAACTATGGCTTAGAAGTATAAGAGCAGCCGTTTGTTGCTGACAATGGAGGCAGAGCATGGAACTACTTAATGGTATATTATCAACGTACGCTTCATTTTTTGATTTGAATATGTGGATTGAGGTACTGTCTGACCCTGTAAACTGGGGCTTAATTGGTACATTAATTATTATCGAGGGCCTACTATCAGCTGATAATGCGCTGGTACTCGCTGTTATGGTGCGTCACCTGCCAGAAAAGCAACGTAAAAAGGCCTTATTTTATGGGTTAATTGGGGCGTACTTCTTCCGCTTCCTTGCCATTGGTGTTGGGGTATTTTTAATTAAGCTTTGGTGGGTAAAGGTATTAGGTGCAGCTTACTTAGCGTGGCTTGCCATCCAATACTTTATCGAAAAATCCAAAGGTGGCGGCACTGAGGAAGAAATCGAGGATATGAAGGCAAAAGGCTTCCTTATGCGTATATTTGGTACGTTTTGGGGTACTGTAATAGCAGTAGAGTTAATGGATATTGCGTTTTCAGTGGATAGTGTACTGGCGGCCTTTGGTGTAAGTGAAAAGGTGTGGGTACTACTATTAGGCGGTATGATTGGTATTTTAATGATGCGTGGGATTGCGGGCGTATTTTTAAAATTAATCGGACGTGTGCCTGAGCTAGAAACAACCGCGTACCTATTAATTTTACTCATTGCGGCGAAGATGTTACTAAGCGTCTTTGGCTTTGAGATTTCGCACGTTGTGTTCTTTATTATTTTAATTGTAATGTTTGCGCTGACATTCGTTGTACATGCAATGAACAACAAGAAAGCTGCATAATGCAAAGAGGGCCGCTTATGTGGGCCCTCTTTTTTACTGACAAGGAGGTGCGAGATGCACTATTTTTCACATTTACCAGATGCGCTATTTGCTAAACGACCAACAGCGCTAACCAATACTAGCCCACGCGAGCATATTGCTTACGGGCTTGGTGCGCTACTGTATATGCCTGCAACGCGTGAGGATATTAGCACATTAATTACAACACAAAAGTTTGCTTACTTACGCACCTTAGCGATTTGTTTAGAGGATGCTATTGCTGATGATGAGGTTGAAGCGGCGGAGCGCTCGTTACTTACGCATTTAGCGGCATTACCAGCGGATGGCGATTTGCCTTTTATTTTTATTCGGTTGCGTTCACCTGAACAATTTGTACGCCTAGCACCTGTGTTACGAGAGTATGCGTCAGTTATTACGGGCTTTATTTTTCCGAAGTTTTCGACCGCAAATGCCGACGCATATTTGACGACACTCGCTACGATGAATAAGGGGCTAGTACGCCCGTTATATGCGATGCCGATTTTAGAGTCTACGCATGTACTATATAAAGAACAGCGTATGGCGGAGTTACTAGCGCTTAAAACATGTATTGATGGCTATGCCGATTGGGTGCTTAATATCCGTATTGGCGCTACTGATTTATGCGGGCTGTACGGATTGCGCCGCGATGCGCATACACCTATTTATGATATTGGGCTAGTGCGTGAGTTAATTACGGATACGTTAAATGTTTTTATGCGCGCACCCCAAGCTTATGTTGTGTCAGGCCCTGTATGGGAGTATTTTGACGAGGCGAGCCGTGCAGGCTTAGTGCGAGAAGTACAGCTTGACCGCACGAATGGGATTGTTGGTAAAACCGTTATCCACCCAAGTCACTTAGCTATTGTACAAGCCTTGCAAGCAGTGACTTTAGAGGAGTACCAAGATGCGAGCGCCATTTTGGCACATAGCACAACAGCAAACGGTGTATTTAGCAGTGAGTTTCGCAATAAAATGAATGAAACAAAGCCGCATCTGCGTTGGGCACAAAAAATCGCAGTACGCGCGCTAGTATATGGGGTGTTAGCACATGGAAAAACCTACGAAGACCTCTGTGCATCGCTATGAGGATTTAGCGGTCACAGTGACCACAGCCCCGCATAATTACGGTGAGCTGTACAAAATGGCATTACGTATTAATAAAAAACGTGCTTTTTTATTTGTGAGTACGGTACTTGGCAAACATTTGCCACTGCGTCCACAACTGCCACTAATTGCTTCGGCATTACTTGCTGTAACGTATTATGAGCAAACAACAGGTAAGCAAGTAGCGGAGCGTTCGGTATTCACACAAGCATTGCAGACGAAAGATGAAGCGGCTATTATGCGTGCGTATGAAGCGGCACAACAGTTAACGCTTAATGTAGGTGATGCGCTAGTTATTGGTTTTGCCGAAACCGCTACCGCGCTAGGGCATGGTGTGTATGACTGCTTAGCCAACACGCACTATATTCACTCCACGCGTGAGGTAGTCGATCAACCCGTTACGCTGTATTTTGAGGAGGAGCACTCTCACGCAACAGACCAACGCTGCTATGCTGACGAGGCATTATTTATGCGCGGAGATACGATTATTTTAGTAGATGACGAAATTACTACAGGCAAAACAGCCATGAATATTATTGCTTCACTGCACGAGCGTTTTCCGCATAAAAAGTATGCGGTGCTATCTTTACTCGATTGGCGTACCGCTGAGCACGAAGCACGTACAAAAGATTTTGCTAAGCAACTCGGGATTGAGCTACAATTTTATAGCTTAGTGCGTGGTACAGTGACAACGTCGGGTGCGATTGCCTTGCAGGAGCAACCAAGCTTAACGGGTGAGGTGGCACAGTTTACGCGGGTTACGGTCCCAAAAGCTCCTAAATATCAAGGGTATTTACGTGATACAGGGCGCTTTGGTACAAATGCGTCACTTGCCGCATATTGCCAACAAGTGGCACAAGTGTTAGCGCCGTTACGTACAGGGCGCACAGCCGTTATTGGTACGGGGGAGTTTATGTATGTACCTATGAAGGTAGCGAGTTATATGGGGGAAGATGTGTGGTATCATGCGACAACGCGCAGCCCGATTTATGTGTACGATGCCCCGCATTACCCAATAACAGCACGCTATCAATTTCAAGCGCCAGAAGAAGCGGATATTACGCATTATATTTATAATGTAGCGCAGTATGACGAAGTGATTATTATGCTAGAGCGTGATGCGACGGATGAGCAGTTAGCTGAGCTAGTGCGTCCGTTTCATGCGAGTACCATTTATGTAGTTACGATGTAGAGGAGGGGTTTTTATGCAAGTTATTAGCAGCTATGAGCCGCAAGATGTCACATTTTTATTGAAGGATATTACCGACGCTAAACTAGAGCAAAGCAATGAGGCAAGAGAGCGTGCCATCCAGGCGGGTGTGCATTATTCGGAGATGCTACCGATTGAGTATGAGCCAAGCAAGGACTACTGGCAGTTATATAAGCAATCACTCACGCAGTATAAGCGCGAGGTTGCGATTGCGACAGGGGTGGTAGGTGAGCTGTTACTTGCCGAAAAGGGCGAGGGCATTGTGCTTGTTTCACTCGTACGTGCGGGTACACCCGTAGGCATCTTGCTAAAACGCTACCTCCAAACGAAAGGTGTTGACGTGCCGCACTACAGCATCTCCATCATTCGCGGGCGTGGCATTGATACCAATGCGCTAAGTTATATTACGAAGCAGCACCCTGAGCGCACAATTGTCTTTGTGGATGGCTGGACGGGCAAAGGCGCCATTACCGAACAATTAATTACCGCAGTAGATGCCTTTAACGAACTTAATGGTACGCATATTAGCGCAGACCTTGCTGTATTAGCGGACCCTGCGGAATGTGCCACTTATTTTGGTACGCGTAAAGATTTTTTAATCCCTAGCTCTTGCCTTAACTCGGTTGTATCAGGGCTTGTGAGCCGAAGCGTACTCAATGATAAGTTAATTGGGCCACATGATTTTCACGGGGCAAAAGTATACCATGAGTTAGCGAGTAAGGATGTGTCGCGTGCGTATATTGCAACAATTGTGGGCGAGTTTGCCGAAGCAAAAGATGCCATTACTAAGCAACTCGCGGTAATCCAAGCGAGTGATCGTACCGTAACATGGGCGGGCATGCGTGATATTATTACCATTCAAGAGCACTACGGCATTGCAGACCATAACCTGGTAAAGCCAGGCGTAGGCGAAACCACACGCGTACTACTGCGCCGCATGCCATGGAAAATCCTTGTAAAAGATATGAATGACCCAAGCTTGACGCACATCTTTCAACTTGCGAAGGAGAGAGGGGTGACGGTCGAGCCATACCAAGCGATGAATTATGCTTGTTGCGGCTTAATTCGACCGATTGTATGAGCTTTTTATTAGCGAGTGACTTAGACCGCACGTTATTGTACTCTAAACGCTTTTTAACGGAGTACCCGACCACTGCACCGCTCACCCTCGTAGAAAACTATAAAGGCGAGCCGCTTAGTTATATGAGTGATCAGGCGTTAACACAGCTTGCGTGGTTAAATGACCATGCGCACTTTGTACCTGTGACTACGCGTACCACCGTGCAGTATAACCGTATTTTTGGTATTACGGCTTTACAACCGCGTTATGCGATTACAACAAACGGGGCAGAGGTGCTGTATAAAGGGGAGCCTGATGTGCGCTGGGCACAGCACATTGCTGCACAGGCTAACCCACATTATGCGCAGATGTACCGCTATATGACACAACTTGACGGGGTAGAGCGCCATTATGATGTACAGCACTTTATGTATGCCATTACAACAAAGCCTGCCCCAGTCGAAGCGGTAGACGTAGCGCGTGAGCTGGGCTTTACGATGTCACAACAAGGGCGTAAGCTATACTTTGTGCCAAGCTACTTAACCAAATGGCAGGCAACCGCCTATGTAGCCGAACAATGCGGCGCAAACTTTATTTATGCTGCAGGTGACTCACGTCTTGATGTGCCATTACTTGAAGGCGCACATGCGGCCGTACTCATGCGTCACGGGACGGATGGGATTGACCATTTACCCACAACCACAGCAAGCGGTATTGCCGCAACCGAAGAAATGCTGGCGACTGCCATTGCCCATGCAAAGAGCGTACTCTAAGGAGCACGCTCTTTTTTTTATAGAAGTTTAACTTTCAGTGCGCGTAACTTATGCATGAGCCGCGCATGCCTACGTGCTACAGTTTTATACGCCATCCCCCATAGCTCACTCACCTCCGCAAGCGTATACTGCTCTACATACAACAACCGAAATAATTCGCCGTCCGCTGTAGATACGTGCGCCAGCGCTTCCTCCATTAACTCCTTAACATCCCCGTCATAAGGCGCAACCGCCACCGTCGGGAAGGTTTCCACTAATACCGAATGTTGCGCATAGCGCGCGTTACGTCGAAACTCATCCAACATCGCCCCGCGTACTTTAACATAAACAAAAGCGCCAAACGTGCTAGCATCACCCGTCGTAAAACGTTGCTGGGCTTGCCACAGTGCGACCCTGCCAATTTGCTCAAAATGGGCATAATCATGCTGTACATGTAATTCCGAAATAATAGATTGAATCATTGGCTTGTATTGCATATACAAATCTTCATACATTATCGACTTCAAATCGTAACGTCCTTTTACCTGTGCACAAGCATATATTCCATGGTAGCTTCACTATACCAACGAAAAAAACATTTATCGAAGCGCATTAAGCGACAAAAAATGCACTAAAACGACAAAAAGTGCATTAAAACGACAATACACCCCAAAACCCCCATTTTCATACGTTTTATGCCTATTTTCGGCCAATTAACCTAATTTTATGTCGTTTTAATAACGAAACGCAACTGATGTTCCCCTAAAGTTTTCATGAATGAAAAAAAACCACTGCCTGATTAGTCAC
>NZ_JPUW01000050.1:0-13167 GCF_000743635.1 Lysinibacillus sp. BF-4
CGTTGTAATGCTACCTTAGGTCCGTCTAACTCCACGTTTACCGAAATAGGTCGTACCATAATATTTTCTGCTGTTAACACGCGTGAGCGGTCAACATCCTCAACAAAGTTACGTACATAATCATTAGCTGGGTTCGTTAAAATATCCTCACCCGTACCAATTTGAATAATTTGACCATCCTTCATTAACGCAATACGGTCACCTATACGGAGGGCCTCATTTAAATCATGCGTAATGAAAATAATCGTTTTTTGTACGTTTTCTTGCAGCTCCAACAACTCATCTTGCATTTCTTTACGAATTAATGGGTCAAGCGCCGAAAATGCTTCATCCATTAATAGAATTTGTGGGTCATTGGCTAGGGCGCGTGCTAAACCAACACGTTGCTGCATACCGCCGGATAACTGATTAGGGTATTGGTCTTTATATGCAAGTAAGCCTGCATTATCTAGCGCCTTTTCGGCCTTTTGGCGACGCTCTGACTTCGCAATACCACGAATTTCTAATCCATATTCAGTATTTTGTAATAGGGTTCTTTGCGGGAATAGCCCGAAATTTTGAAACACCATGCTCATTTGCTCACGTCGTACTTTGCGCAAGGCGTCCTTATTCATAGTGGAAATATTATCGCCATCAATAAAAATATTGCCGCTCGTTGGCTCGATAAGGCGATTGAGTAAACGAACTAACGTTGACTTACCACTACCTGAAAGCCCCATAATAACGAAAATCTCGCCTTCATTTACTGTAAAGCTCGTATCATAAACGCCGACTGTCGCACCTGTTGCCTTTAAAATATCTGTCTTACTTTTTTCTTGTTTCACTAAAGCTAAGGCTTCTTTTATATTTTTGCCAAAGATTTTTGAAACATTTTCTACGCGTATTTTTTCCAAAAACGATACTCCCCTCTAACAACTTTTATCAAATAACTAATTAAACGATTCAATTTTTTTGTTATTACAGCAAAATTCAAACAAACTTCACAGTAACCACAAAGTAACAACCTTACCTTAACAAAGAGTTGTTACTTGTGTCAATTTTAAAACTCCCTCTATTTACCTAATAAAAAACCCTCACGCTAGACAGCGCAAGGGTGTAAGAGGTTACATTAGTTTTTAAATAAAAAGTTTTTCACGCGCTCAAAGCACGATTCGTTACCAATGAAATATATCGTATCACCTACATTAAATGTTGCGTAAGGACCAGGTGATAATAACATTTCCTGCCCATTTTTAATGCCTACAATTGTAGCCGCTGTATTATGCCAAAAATTGAGTGTTTGTAAATTAGCGCCACAATGTGAAGCTTGCTCTGTAATAACGATTTGAAAAGGCACAAAGGGATTAGTTGCTTTAAAACGATCTGTGCGTTCGATTAATTGGGTTAATGTATGCTCTAGCTCTGTCAGTTCTTCTCGTTGTTTTGCTACGCTCGCCAATAAATCATTTTGCAACTCTTGCACAGATTGCACATCACCATATTGATGAACAAATGCCGCCGCTTTTTCGGAAGAAATAATAACTACACCACTTCCTTTAGTGGTCTCTACAATCTCTAAATCTTGTAATACAGCGACTGCTCTTCTCGCTGTTTCAGCAGAAACGCCGTATTGACTTGCCAATGACGAACGTGCATAAATTTTTTCACCTACAACATAACGCCCTTCGACAATTTTTGTTGCAATATCAGCTGCAATTTTTTGATACTTTGGCTGTCTTACGGGCACACGCTTTTTTTCTACCACCATTTAGCTATCCTCCTTTCCATCTATATAGTCTTTTTATTGTACGATATTTCCTGTTACTAGCCTACAATATTAAGTCAATGTGACGATATGGTAAGTAAGAATTTATTTTTTAAAGATAAATCTAGAAAGGAGGCACTCTACTATGATTCATGTACATATTATGAAGGAACAATGCTATAAACTGCATGTACTTCAATTTCATGCATTGGCACATAATTATGAAATTGCCTATACCAATGCTAATACACATCCCAAAATAAGTTTGCATCATGCCCTACTTGCTGTAGAAGAAATAGTGCGTTATGTGTATCAAGATGAAATGCAATCCACAGCTACTACCTTATCACCTCGTGTATTATTAACAACTAAAGCCTTTATAGCAAAAATCCATCCTCGTCGCATTCATCTTCTAATGAATCTCGTTTGGAAGATGACTAACCAATCTGCTAATGATGTCGTCACGGCTAAATCTGCACGTATTGTCATTGATTACTTAGCAGATATTATCGAATGGTATATTCAACGTTTTGATGAAAATTACACTTCTCAAGTAACAGCACCACCTGTTGAAGTTGTCACACCACTCAATCCATTTGACCTTTCGCCAGAAGAAGATTATACGGCCGCTGCTGTATGGTTTGAGCGGGCAGCTAAACAGGGCTATTCGAGTGCACAGTATAATTTAGGTGTGTTATATGAGGCTGGTATGGGCGTTAAAAAAGATATTGATAAAGCGCTATATTATTATAAATTAGCAGCTAAACAACAAGATGCTAATGCGTTATTTAGTTTAGGGCTACTGTATCACGTTGGCAAATTTATTACTCAAGATTACCAACAAGCCATGCATTATTATCAACAATCCGCTGCGCTAGGCAATGCCGATGCCACGTACCATATCGGTGTCTTGTACAATCAGGGGCTAGGTCGCACTATTGATTTTAAAGAAGCCTTACATTGGTTTACGCTCGCTGCCGAAAAAGGTAATACGAGTGCACAAAATAATTTAGGTTTTCTATACTACAATGGCAATGGCGTTCAAAAAAATAGTAACACAGCGATTCATTGGTTTGAGCGTGCGGCTAAAGCAGGCGATGCCAGCGCACAATATAATCTTGGTTTTATTTACCGAAAAAGCACTACCATTGCACAAAATAATAAACTCGCTGCTCATTGGTTTACGCTTGCTGCCTTACAAGATCATGCCAATGCTCAATTTCAATTAGCTTTACTGTATCAATTAGGGCAAGGGGTCGAAAAAAACATCGATGAATGTATGAAATGGCTCAAACTTGCCGCAACAGAAGATCACATGAATGCACAATTTACACTTGGTATGCTTTATCGTCAACAAGGGGACTACATACAAGCTGCACAGTGGTTAACGTGGGCAGCTGAAAAAGGGCATCTTCCTGCAATGTATGACCTTGGGCTCTTATATTTATATGATGAGCCAGTCATCAAAAAAGCCTTACATTATTTCGAAAAAGCGGCTGCTGCTAATAATGCTAACTCACAAGTCGCCTTAGCTAAAATGTACCTACACGGACAAGGGGTCGAAAAAAACACTGTACTTGCCAAACATTGGCTAGAAAAAGCGGTTGCCCAACAGCATCCCGAAGCAGCACTACAGTTAGGTTACCTTGCCCAAACTATGCATGACCAACAGCAAGCCTTGCATTACTTCCAACTGGCCGCACAATTTGGCAATGTCCAAGGACAATACGAGTACGGTAACCTTTATGATAAAGGCATCGGCGTTGCTCAAGACTATATACTCGCTGCACAGTGGATTAAAAAAGCGGCAGATCAAGGGCATATTAAAGCTCAGTTTCAACTTGGACAAATGTATTATTTTGGACAGGGTGTGCCAAAAGACGCCAAACAAGCAGCTAAATACTATCGTATTGCCGCAAATCATGGACATAGTAAAGCACAATATCAATTAGGGATGCTATATAAAAAAGGTATTGGTGTCGCACAAGACTATACCGAAGCTACAAATTGGCTAAAAAAATCATTGCAACAAGAAAACCCGTCGTCTCAATAGACAACGGGTTGCTTTTTATTTCATCCACTCTGGTTTACCAAAGCCTTTAAATTTATCATCAATAATTTTTTCGAATGCTGGCGCTTCAATAATTTCAATAATATCTTTTGCAAATTGCTTATCTTTATTTTCCGTTTTTACAGCTACTACATTACGGAACTGGTCAGACGTATTTTCTAATGCAATGGCATCCAATAAATCTAATTTCGCAGCTAATGCAAAGTTACCTGGTACAGCTGCAATATCTGTACTTTCAATAGAGCGTGGTAATTGCCCCGCCTCTAACGGTAATACTTTTAAATTTTTAGGGTTGCTCGTAATATCTTTTTCAGAAATTTTTAAAGCCTCGACACTTTCATCTACTTCAATTAAACCTTGATCTACTAATACACCTAGTGTACGTGCTGCATTGACAGGGTCATTAGGAATAGTAATTTGAGCGCCATCTGTAATTTCTTCTACAGAAGCGAATTTATTAGAAAATAAACCTAATGGTACTGTTGGTACAATAATTAATGCAGATAAATCCATCTTATTTTCTTTTTCAAAGTTCTCTAAGTAAATCGTATGTTGGAATAGGTTAGCATCAACCTCACCGCTATTTAATGCATTATTTGGTTGGATATAATCACTAAACTCCGTAACTTTAACTTTATACCCCTTTTTCTCTAACTCTGGTACAATTGCTTCTTTTAACATATCGCTATAAGGACCTGCCGTTGCTCCAAATGTTAATGTTTTATCATCATCTGCTTTTTCTGTTTTTGCGTCACCGCATGCACCAAGTACAGCAACTACTGCTAAAGTTAATAACGCTAAAATAATCTTTTTCATTTTATTCTCTCCTATCGTTTGTCTACTTTAATTGATAAACGGTCACCCGTTATTTGTATAATTTGTACTAAAATAATAAGAATCGTCACTGTAACAAACATCGTAATATTGTCATAGCGGTAATACCCATAACGAATGGCAACATCACCAATGCCACCCCCGCCTACAAAGCCCGCCATTGCTGAGAAGGCCACTAAATTAATAAGGGTAATTGTTAAACCTTGGATAATACCTGGTTTAGCTTCAGGCAATAAAACATCTTTAATAATCATTTTAGGTGTTGCGCCTACTGCTATAGCCGCTTCAATCACACCTTTATCAATTTCTTTCATGGATGTTTCAACAAGTCGAGCAAAAAATGGAATCGCCGCAATTGTTAATGATACACTCGCTGCTGTTGGCCCATAGGCATTGCCAAATAAAATAAGACGTGTTAATGGAATCAGTGCTACGATTAAAATAATATAAGGTATCGAACGCACAATATTAATCACAAAACCAAATGAGGTATGGACTAATCGATTTTCTAAAAACATACCTTTGCCTGTTACAAATAATAAAACACCTAAAGGCAAACCAAGTAATAGCGCAAAGAAAAAGGCAATACCAATCATATACAGTGTTTCCCCAAAAGCTTTAATCATCTCAGGACCTAAACTACCAATCATTTATAGCACCTCCACTTCTACATCTCGACTAGCAATATACGCCAATGCTTGCGTAATAGTTGCCTCATCTCCGTTAACTTCCATAATAAATGTCCCTAATGGGCGCTCTCCAATATACTCAATAGCTCCATGGATAAAGTTTCCTTGTAACTTAAACTGTTGTAAGGCATCCGAGATAATCCCCTCGCCTGCAGTTTCGCCTTTAAATAATAATTTAACAAGCGTGCCTGTGCATTTTTCTACAATATGAGGAGGTATATCAAATGACACTACATTAGAAATAAAATGCTTTGTCAGCGGCTCTTTCGGATGGGCAAATAAATCATATACAGTACCTTCCTCAATAACTTTGCCGTCTTGCATAATCGCCATACGATGACAAATTTCTTTAACCACTTGCATTTCATGTGTAATCAAAACAATGGTTATCCCTAGCTCTCGATTAATCTTTTGTAATAAATTTAAAATCGCCACTGTCGTCTGTGGATCGAGTGCACTCGTTGCTTCATCACTTAACAGTACTTCTGGGTTATTCGCAATCGCTCTAGCAATCGCTACCCGCTGTTTTTGCCCACCACTTAACTGAACAGGGAAGGCTTCACTTTTATCTTGTAACTCCACCATCGCCAATAATTCATGCACTCTTTGTTTAATTTGATTTTCCGGGAATTTTGCTGCTCGTAACGCAAAAGCAATATTTTCATATACTGTTTTTTGCTGAATTAAATAGAAATGTTGAAATATCATTCCGATTTTCAAACGAGCTTGTCGTAATGCTTCACCTTTTAATTTAGTAATGGCTACATCATTTATTTTAATGTCACCCGAGGTAGGTTGCTCTAATAAATTAATGCAACGAAGTAAAGAACTTTTACCTGCGCCTGAGTAGCCAACAATGCCAAATATTGTCCCTCTATCTATTGTTAAGCTCACATCATCTACGCCAGTAACCTTAGTGCCACGTGACTTATAGACTTTTGTTACATTTAAAATTTCAATCATTACTATCCTTCCTTTCCAATAAAAAACTTCTTTCAACTAGATTGAAAGAAGTCCACGTACACACTTATCTTTCAGAACTACTTGTCCTGCAGGATTTAGCACCTACCATAAAAATGGGGTTGCTCGACTTCACAGGGCCTGTCCCTCCGTCTGTCTTGATAAGATATTCATTTGTTGTTACTTAGATTAAGCTATTATATAAACTATGTCAACAATATTCAGAAAATATTTTAAAATAAAAAAAGTAGCCCTCTAGTAGAGCTACTTTTTAGCAAATTATGCTTTTGATTTATCAATAAAGAATGTTACAGCTAGGAATAACGCAAAGCTTACTAATAAAATAGTACCGCCTGCGATAAAGAACACTAAGTTAACAACTTCGCTAATAGCGAAAGGTTTAACATAAAATAACCACATACCAATACCTAAACCAAAGGCACCAATAATACCTGTAACTGCTTGAGCTGTTACTAATTTTTTAATACGAACTTCGTAGTTTTTATAGAAAATGCCCCAAGCAAACATACTTAACCAACCAACAAGTAAAATATGCACATGCACTGCCTTCATTGCGTAGCTACCTGCGCCTGCCATATGAGAACCTAAGTAAGCACCAAATAATCCAAAAATCGCTGCTAAGCGAATTAAACGAATTGCCCATTGTTTTTCCATGGTTAATTCCTCCATTACTTTTGTTATTACTTGTAGTATAAATTCCCAATATGAACTTTATATGAACTCCAAATTACATCTTAGGTAGTGTTATTTTCACAGTAGTTCCCTCTCCTAAAACGCTGGTTAAATCAATATGCCCTTCATGTTTTTCTACAACTTGCTTAACAATAGGCAAACCTAAACCCGTACCGTGCTTCGTACGAGATGCATCCGCGCGGTAAAAACGTTCAAAAATACGCGCGAGCGCTTCCTCACTCATACCAATACCTGTGTCCTGTATTGTCACAACTACATCATCTACTGTTTCTTCAAGGGTTAGTTCAATATAAGCGCCCTCTTCACTATATTTAATAGCGTTAGCAATAATATTATCCCAAATATTTTGTAGTAAACCTGCATCCCCTTTAAACATCACAGGCGCAATCGTATAAGAAAAATCAATATGGTGCTCCTCAATCTGCCAGCGATATTTGCGCACAGTATCCTTTAATTGCGCACTTAAATCAAAAACCTCACGCTTTGGCTTACGCGTAGAGCTATCTAGTGTAGTTAGCACTAATAATTGCTTTGTTAATTTGGACAAGCGCTTGGTTTCAATTTCAATAATCTCACCATACTCCGCGCGCTCTTCCTCAGTTAAATTAGGTTGCGCTAATAAAGTTGCATATCCTTGAATATTTAAAAGCGGAGATTGAAAATCATGCGATACATTACTAATAAACTCCTTACGCATTTCATCATTTTCCTGCAATTGATCCGTCATTCGCTTAAAGCTATTAGCGAGCTGTCCAATTTCATCAACACGCTCAATTTCTAAAGGTGCATCAAAGTTTTCATGCGCAATATCACGTGTAGCTAGTGTCAATTTTTTTATAGGATTAATGATTGTTTGAGCCAATACAATAACACCAATTAAGCTTAGTACAAACATTGCTAACATAAGAGCGCCTAAAATACGATGCACTTCAGAAAATAGCAACTTAATATTAGGGCGCATAAACAATGCATAATCTTCACCCTCATAAGTAAAAGGTACACCAATTGTATTGACAAGCTCATTCGCAAAAAAACCCATCACAAATGTTTCACGTGGAAAATCGCGCATCCCATGATACGTAGTGCCAGACATTACACTCTCAACTGTACTTGTTTCAAGCGCCTTATCTCGAAAAGTACCGCCATAAAATGTTTTAGTACCATCATCCTTAACGACATAAAGCTGATAACCTGTTTCGCCGAGCATCGTAAAATAATCATCGAGCTTCTTTACATGCTCTTGCTCAATATAAGCTACCATCGTCTTGGCAATCTCTACGTTCTTTGCATCATTAGGTGCTTTAATAATTTGGTGATAGTACGTATTCGTAAAGAAAAAGCCCAGCAATAAACTGCCGAGCATTAATAATAGCGTGGTAAGTGCAAATTTACTTGAAAGTGTTTTTAACATGCACCGTCCACCTCTAATTTATAGCCAACACCACGCACTGTCGTAATGGCAACACAGTTTGTATGCTTAGCAATACGCTCTCGAATACGTTTAATATGCGTATTTAATGTCTGCTCATCTCCTTCATAATCAAAGCCCCATATTTGCTCCATAATAGTAGCACGAGGAAATACTTGATTAGGGCGTGAAGCAAGCAATGCTAATAACTCAAACTCCTTTAAAGGTAGCATTAACGTTTGGTTACCAATCGTCACCTCAAAGCTACGTCGGTCAATAAACATATCTCCCACTTCAAAGGTTTCTTGGTTCTTTTTATCAAAGCGACGTAAAATAGCAGCAACTCTAAACAACAACTCACGCGGCTCAAATGGCTTAACAACATAATCATCAGACCCTGCCGAAAAACCCTTCTCTTTATCTTCAAGCTCACCCTTAGCTGTTAATAATAAAACAGGAATATTGTAATCTTCATTTAAAATCTTTGTAAGTTCAAAGCCATTCATGCCTGGCATCATTACATCTACAATAGCTAAATCAGGTAAGGTTGTATCTAATTGCTCAAGTGCATCATCTGCACAACTCGCTTGAATCACTTGATAGCCTGCCTGTACGAGATGGATATTTACTAATTTTAAAATATGTGCATCATCATCTACAACTAAAATTGTGTTCATACCCTTCCTCCTCTACTCTTCATAGTCTTACTATAGCAAAAAATACGTAAAATATACGGCTTAATGAGCTCATACTCGCAGTAAAGTCAAAAAAGCCTTATAGCAAGTTGCTACAAGGCTTTCTTCCCTTATTATCTAGACCCCTTTGTCTAAACCTTACACGTTTCTCTGGCATTCCTACTGTCGAGGGGTAAGTCTGCCAATATCGCTAGCCGCATTCGACAACAGCATTGCGATGGTTTTGAATGTTATATGTTAAAATTAGGAGAGTTGTTCTGTGACTTTTACTGACTTAACTTAACTTTGCGTAACCTGGTAGTGTTAAGAACTCAACAAATTCATCTTGTGTAATTAAAGATTTGAATAGTTCAGCCGCCTCATCATAACGACCACTTTCATAAGCTTGTTCCCCAACAGCCTCTTTAATTTTCACAAGTTCTTCGTCTAAAACTTCTAACACAAAGCGTTCTGTAATACCGCGTCCGTCTTCTAAAATACCTTTGTCATGACGAATCCATTGCCAAACCTGTGTACGAGAAATTTCAGCAGTTGCTGCATCCTCCATTAGGTTATTAATTGGTGCTGCACCTTGCCCACGTAACCATGACGCAATATACTGTACACCTACGCTACAGTTTGTCTGTAAGCCTTCGATTGTAATCGTACCATCTGGCACAGCTAACAAATCATCAGCTACAACATTAACATCCTCACGTTTTTTATCAATCTGATTCGGTGTTTTCATAACATCATCAAACTGCTCCATCGCGATCGCAACCATACCTGGATGAGCAACCCATGTACCATCATGACCGTCAGTAGCCTCGCGACGCTTATCCTCTGCAACTTTCGCAAATGCAGCTTCATTTGCCGCATCATCGCCTTTTACTGGAATTTGTGCCGCCATACCACCAATTGCTGGGGCATTACGTTTATGACAGGTTTTAATACATAATTGCGTGTAAGCGCGCATAAATGGTACTGTCATCGTTACCTGACCACGGTCTGGTAAAATCACATCTGGCTGATTGCGCAGACGCTTAATATAGCTAAAGATATAATCCCAACGTCCACAATTCAGCCCAGCTGAGTGCTCACGTAGTTCATATAAAATTTCGTCCATTTCAAAGGCAGCCATAATGGTTTCGATAAGTACTGTTGCTTTAATCGTCCCCTGTGGAATGCCGATATAATCCTCTGCATAGACAAAAATATCATTCCATAAACGTGCCTCTAAGTGACTTTCTAGCTTTGGCAGATAGAAGTAAGGCCCAGTCCCCTGAGCTAATGCATTTTTAGCATTATGGAAGAAGTACAAACCAAAGTCGAAGAAGCCGCCTGAGATTTCCTCATCATTTACTAATACGTGCTTCTCCATTAAGTGCAAACCGCGTGGGCGCACTAATAATGTTGCTGTTTCATCATTTAGCTTATACGATTTACCGTTAGAGGCTTGATGAAACTCAATCGTCTTATTAATCGCATCACGCATATTAATTTGACCACTCATCATGTTTTCCCATGTTGGTGCTGAAGCATCTTCAAAGCAAGCCATGAACATCTTCGCACCTGAGTTTAGGGCGTTGATAACCATCTTACGATCCACTGGACCCGTAATCTCTACGCGACGATCCTGCAAGTCCGCAGGGAGTGGCGCAATTGTCCAATCTCCCTCTCGGATTGCCTTTGTTTCAGGTAAAAAGTCGAGTTTTTCACCTTGATCGAGACGTTTTTGACGTTCTTGGCGTAGCGCGAGCAATTCCTTACGGCGAGCATCAAACTTTTCATGAAGTGATTGCACAAAAGCCAAAGCTTCTGGTGTTAATACTTCTTTTGTTTGTTCGTTTTGCTCTCCAATAATTTTAATTGAACTTGTAGCTTGTTCCATGTCAAAACCCCCATCCCTTAAAAATTAGAACTGTGCTGTTTCAGTTGAGCCTGCCATTGCTGTAGTAGAAGAAGTACCACCTGAAATAACTTGTGACACATCATCAAAGTAACCTGTACCTACTTCGCGTTGGTGCTTCGTTGCTGTATAGCCTTTAACTTCTGAGTCAAACTCAGCTTGTTGTAAGCGAGAGTATGCAGCCATGCCCTCATCTTTATATGCATGAGCAAGCTCAAACATTGAGTGGTTTAATGAGTGGAAACCAGCTAACGTTACGAACTGGAATTTGTAGCCCATCTTACCTAACTCACGTTGGTACTCTGCAATATCTGTTTCAGAAAGATTTGCTTTCCAGTTAAATGATGGTGAGCAGTTATACGCTAGCATCTTCCCTGGGAACTCAGCATGAATTGCATCCGCAAATTGACGCGCTTCTTCTAATGATGGATGTGATGTTTCACACCAGATTAAGTCCGCATATGGTGCGTAAGCTAAACCACGCGCAATTGCTTGTTCAATGCCTGGCTTTGTACGGAAGAAACCTTCAGGCGTACGTTCACCTGTAATAAAGTCTGCATCACGTGGATCAATATCCGATGTAACCATATCTGCTGCATCTGCATCTGTACGAGCAATTAAAATTGTTTCTGTATCCATAACATCCATTGCTAGTCGAGCTGCAATTAAGTTACGTACAGCATTTTGCGTAGGAAGTAATA
Organism: Lysinibacillus sp. BF-4; assembly: GCF_000743635.1. Classification (NCBI taxonomy): domain Bacteria; kingdom Bacillati; phylum Bacillota; class Bacilli; order Caryophanales; family Bacillaceae; genus Lysinibacillus; species Lysinibacillus sp. BF-4. The sequence continues at coordinate 11,705 of NZ_JPUW01000050.1, forward strand.
CTTTACCACCTAAATGACCACATTTCTTTTCAGAAGCTAATTGGTCTTCTAAGTGAACACCAGCTGCGCCCGCCTCAATCATACCTTTTACTAATTCAAATACGTTAAGTGGTCCGCCAAAGCCTGCTTCAGCATCTGCTACGATTGGTGCGAACCAGTCGAAACCATCTTCGCGTCCTTCAGTATGATCAATTTGGTCTGCACGTTGTAATGCTTGGTTAATACGCTTTACAACTGCTGGTACAGAGTTTGCTGGATATAACGATTGGTCAGGATACATTTGACCTGACAAGTTTGCATCCGCAGCTACTTGCCAACCTGATAAGTAGATTGCTTTTAGACCTGCTTTAACCTGTTGTACCGCTTGGTTACCTGTTAATGCGCCTAGTGCATTGATGAATGGCTCTTCATGTAAAGAATTCCATAGGCGAGCTGCGCCTCGCTTAGCTAACGTTTGCTCAATAATTACTGACCCTTGTAACTTTACTACTTCCTCAGCCGAATACCCGCGGTCAATTCCTTCCCAGCGTTTATTCTCTGACCAATTCTTTTCTAATGCTTGAATCTTCTCTTGACGTGTTGACATATTACTCCACACCTTCCCATTTGTTTGTGTACAGCTCAACTTTTATAAATTAACTGTTCCATAACAGTTGAACTTGTTGTACATTAATATATAACAGGTACACAGAATTGTCACTCTTTTCCGACAAAATACGATATAATCGAGATGAACTGTAAGCTACCTAGATAGAATTAACAATTAAATTACATATTGGGAGGTTTTATGATGACACAATCTATAACAACTGTAGCTCATGAAATGGCTATGCATTACCAAACAATTTTAGCTGACTGGCTACCAAAGCAAAGTTCTATTGCCATTGCCTTGCATAATGAGTATATTTATTTTTCTTCTACAACCGATCAGTTTCAGTTAAGCGTAGGTACACCTGTACAAAAAAACAGCGTAGCACACGCTGTTCTCACAAGTAATAGTAAAATTGATGCCATGATGGATGAAACTTTATTTAATCAGCCATATTACGGTATCGGCTATCCCATTCTTATTAACAATGAACGTGCAGCACTTATTGTCATTTTACCAATGCACTTTTCTTTCCCAGATAAAGAGCCAATTAATTTTTTGACAGGTAAAGATGATAATGGTTGGAGCCCTGTATTAATTGAAGATATTATGTATATTGAAAGCTTAAATAAAAAAACCTGGTTCTATGAAAAAGGTACGCAACATAAAACATCAATTACTTTAAAAGAGTTACAACTATCTTTACCTAAACAGTTTTTGCGTATTCATCGCTCTTACATTATCAATATCCATTATATTAAAACTATTACACGTGACTTAACCTCTAATTTCCAAGTAACTTTAATTAATGATATGACACTGCCTATTAGCCAATCTTATGTAAGTGAAATTCGTAATATCCTCAATTTTTAAC
>NZ_JPUW01000051.1:0-11834 GCF_000743635.1 Lysinibacillus sp. BF-4
GTCTTGGCATTGGGGATTTTTATTAGCCTTCGTAAGGTGTTGCGTCTGGGACGTCACCGAAAGGATCTTCTTTGTTAATACGATCGTAAAACATTACACCGTTTAAATGATCTAGTTCATGTTGAAAGGCAATTGCAGGCAAACCTTTTAAACGCATTTTGTGGTCTACGCCGTCCATATCCATAAATTTCACAGTAATACGCGCATGACGAGGCACATAACCCTGCACATCACGGTCAACGGATAGGCAACCTTCACCACCTGGTAAATATGTTCCTTCTACAGAGTGACTAGCGATTTTAGGATTAAAGGCAACAAATTCAAGTTGCTCGCCTTTATCATCCGTTAAATAAAGAGCAAACATACGCTTAGCTACATTAATTTGGTTAGCAGCTAAACCAATGCCACTGCGTAAATTATATTTTTCAGCTAATTCTTCATCCTGACTATTTTTTAAAAAAGTTAGCATGGCTTCAGCTGTTTGACGTTCCTCATCAGTTAGTGGGAATTTTACCTCGCTCGCTTTTTCACGTAGTGTAGGATGCCCCTCTTTAATAATATTGTCCATTGTTAACATCTAAAGACCTCCTTAAAATAACGAAAATTAATTCTTTTTCTATAGTATACAACAAATGAAAAACGTTCAATGCTTGAAGTGATAAAAGCAAAAGAATGTTATTGTTCGCTATAGATTGGGTAAAGTAATAGAGAATGTATAAAATAAATGTTATAGCACAGAAGATGTGTAAATGTATAACAGACTAATACAGTTGCTAATGTTAATAAATACTGCTTTAAGATTGATATTATATGATTGACCGACAAAAATTAATCAAGTATACTGTTCGTAGTTGAAGTTGTACTATTAAAAAATAAAATAATAATAATACAGATATGAGGAGGATTTAAAAATGGCTAACACGACTAATCTTGATCCAACAAAAACATTACATGAGATTGAAGAAAAGTTTGAGATGTTCCAAATTTTAAACGAAGAAGGCAAAATTGTTAATGAGGCGGCAATGCCAGATTTAACAGATGACGAGCTAGTAGAATTAATGAGTCGCATGGTTTATACGCGTATCCTTGATCAACGCTCAATTTCTTTAAACCGCCAAGGTCGTTTAGGTTTCTATGCGCCAACGGCAGGGCAAGAGGCATCACAATTAGCATCGCAATTTGCGCTTGAAAAAGCGGATTGGATTTTACCAGGCTACCGTGACGTGCCGCAAATCGTTTGGCATGGTCTACCATTAGAGAAAGCATTTTTATTCTCACGTGGTCACTTCGTAGGTAACCAAGTACCTGAGGGTGTAAATGTTTTAGCACCACAAATTATCATTGGTGCTCAGTACATTCAAACAGCAGGTGTAGCATTAGGCTTGCAAAAACGCGGCGAAAAAGCTGTAGCGGTTACGTACACAGGTGATGGTGGTTCTTCGCAAGGTGACTTCTATGAAGGCATTAACTTTGCGGGTGCTTTTAAATCACCAGCTATCTTTATTGTGCAAAATAACCAATTTGCGATTTCGACACCGCGTGAATTACAAACAGCAGCAAAAACAATCGCACAAAAAGGTATTGCAGCAGGCTTACCAAGTGTATTAGTAGACGGTATGGACGCACTAGCTGTATATGCAGTAACAAAGCAAGCTCGCGAACGTGCAATTAACGGAGAAGGCCCAACATTTATTGAAACAATGTGTTACCGTTACGGTCCACATACAATGGCAGGCGATGACCCAACACGCTACCGTACATCTGATATTGATTCGGAATGGGCGAAAAAAGATCCATTAGTACGTTTCCGTAAATTCCTTGAAGACAAGGGCTTATGGACAGAAGAAAAAGAAAATGAAGTAATTGAGCGTGCAAAAGAAGAAATTAAAGTAGCCATTAAAAAAGCAGATGCTACACCAAAGCAAAAAGTAACAGAACTTATGGATAACATGTATAAAGGCGATATGCCGTTTAACTTAAAAGAACAATACGAAATCTACAAAGAGAAGGAGTCGAAATAAGCTATGGCACAAATGACGATGATTCAAGCGATTACAGATGCGCTTCGTACAGAATTAAAAAATGACGAGAATGTACTCGTTTTTGGTGAAGACGTTGGTGTAAACGGAGGCGTATTCCGTGCAACGGATGGCTTACAAAAAGAGTTTGGTGTTGATCGTGTATTTGATACACCATTAGCAGAGTCAGGCATTGGCGGCTTAGCAATTGGTCTTTCATTAACAGGTTTCCGTCCTGTACCTGAAATCCAATTCTTCGGCTTCGTATTTGAAGTAATGGATTCTATTAGCGGACAGCTAGCACGTATGAGTTATCGTAGTGGTGGTGTTTACAATGCGCCTGTTACAATTCGCTCACCATTTGGTGGCGGTGTGCATACACCAGAGATGCACTCAGATAGCTTAGAGAGTTTAATGACAGCTCAGCCAGGATTAACGGTTGTTGTACCATCAACACCTTATGATGCGAAAGGGTTATTAATTTCCTCTATTCGTGATGACAATCCAGTTATTTTCTTAGAGCATTTAAAATTATATCGTTCATTCCGTGAAGAAGTGCCAGAAGAAGAATATACAATTCCTTTAGGTAAAGCGGATGTGAAGCGTGAAGGTAAAGACTTAACTATCATTGCTTACGGTTTAATGGTTCATGAGAGCTTAAAAGCAGCAGAAGAACTTGAAAAAGAAGGACATGCGGTTGAAGTAATTGATTTACGTACGATTCAACCATTAGATATCGAAACAATTATTGCTTCTGTTAAAAAAACGGGACGTGCAATTGTTGTCCAAGAAGCACAAAAACAAGCGGGTATTGCAGCTAACGTAGTAGCAGAAATTACAGAGCGCGCTATTTTACACTTAGAGGCACCTGTATTACGTGTAGCAGCACCAGATACAGTTTACCCATTCCCGCAAGCAGAGAGCGTTTGGTTACCAAACTTTAAAGATGTAATGGAAACAGCTAAAAAAGTTTTAGAATTTTAATTGAAGGGACGGAGAATACTATGGCTTTTGAATTTCGATTACCAGATATCGGCGAGGGCATCCATGAAGGTGAAATCGTAAAGTGGTTCGTTAAGGCGGGCGACGAAGTAAAAGAGGACGATGTACTTTGTGAAGTGCAAAATGACAAGGCAGTTGTCGAAATCCCTTCACCAGTTGATGGCAAAGTAGAAGAAGTACTTGTAGACGAGGGTGTTGTAGCAGTAGTAGGTGATATTTTAATTCGCTTTGATGCACCTGGTTATGAAGATTTACAGCTTAAGGGCGATGCACACCATGAGCAAAACGAAGCATCAAAAACAGATGCACCTAAAGAAGAAGTTAAAGAAGAACCTAAGGCAGAAGCTACACCAACTGCAGCGCAAACTGTAGAAAATCGTGTAATTGCAATGCCATCTGTACGTAAATTTGCACGTGATAATGATGTAACGATTCAAGAAGTTACAGGTACAGGCAAAAACGGACGTATTTTAAAAGCAGATATTGAGGCATTTATGTCAGGTGACACAGCTGCGCCTGTGGCTGAAACTGAACAAGTAACAGAAGAAGCGCCAAAGGCAGAAGCGGCAAAACCAATTGTGCCAGCAGGTGTTGACTTCCCAGAAACACGCGAAAAAATTTCGCCAATCCGAAAAGCAATTGCTAAAGCAATGGTTCATTCGAAACATACCGCACCACATGTTACACTAATGGATGAAGTAGACGTAACGGAACTTGTTGCGCACCGTAAAAAATTCAAAGAGATTGCGGCTGAAAAAGGAATCAAACTTACGTACTTACCTTATGTGGTCAAAGCGTTAGTGAGCACACTACGTGAGTTCCCTGAATTAAACCGTTCATTTGATGATGCAACGAGCGAAGTGATTCAAAAACATTACTTCAATATTGGTATTGCAGCAGATACAGACCGTGGCTTACTAGTACCAGTGATTAAACATGCTGATCGTAAATCCGTATTCGCAATTTCAAATGAAATTAATGAGCTAGCTGTAAAAGCACGTGATGGCAAGCTTGCACCAGACGAAATGAAGGGCGCATCATGCTCAATTACGAATATTGGGTCTGCTGGTGGACAATGGTTCACGCCAGTAATTAATCATCCAGAAGTGGCGATTTTAGGAATCGGCCGTATTTCTGAAAAACCTGTAATAAAAAATGGTGAAATTGTAGCCGCACCTGTGTTAGCATTATCATTGAGCTTTGACCATCGCATGATTGATGGTGCCACTGCACAACACGCATTGAATCACATCAAGCGTTTGTTAAGTGAGCCAGAATTATTATTAATGGAGGCGTAATAAAATGGTAGTAGGAGATTTCCCAATTGAAACAGAAACTTTAGTTGTCGGTTCAGGCCCAGGGGGTTATGTTGCAGCAATTCGTGCAGCACAAACTGGACAAAAAGTAACAATCGTAGAACGTGATACATTAGGTGGCGTTTGTTTAAACGTTGGTTGTATCCCTTCAAAAGCACTAATTTCAGTAGGTCACCGTTTTGAAAACGCTAAAAACTCAGACGATATGGGTGTTATCGCATCTGACGTTAAATTAGACTTCTCAAAAGCGCAAGCGTTCAAAGAGAGCGTAGTTAAAAAATTAACTGGCGGCGTTGAAGGTTTATTAAAAGGTAATAAAATTGAAATCGTTAAAGGCGAAGCTTACTTCGTAGATGCGAACACAGTTCGTATTATTGACGGCGAAAATGCGCAAACGTATACATTTAAAAACGCGATTTTAGCAACAGGTTCACGCCCAGTTGAAATCCCAACGTTTAAATATACAGAGCGCGTAATCAATTCTACTGGCGCACTTAACTTAAAAGAGCTTCCTGGTAAGCTTGTTGTTATCGGTGGCGGTTATATCGGTACGGAGCTAGGTTCAGCATATGCAAACATGGGCTCTGAAGTAACAATTATTGAAGGTAGCAAAGATATTTTAGCTGGCTTTGAAAAACAAATGACGCAAATCGTTAAAAAAGGCCTTAAGAAAAAAGGTGTTGAAATTGTTGTTAATGCCTCAGCTAAAGGCGTTGAAGAAACAAAAGATGGCGTAGTTGTAACATATGAAGCAGGCGGCGAAGAAAAGAAAGTCGAAGCAGATTATGTATTAGTAACTGTTGGTCGTCGTCCTAACACTGATGAAATGGGTCTTGAGGAAGTTGGTCTTAAATTTGCTGAGCGTGGTTTACTAGAAGTAGATAAACAATGCCGCACAAATGTATCAAACATTTATGCAATCGGTGATATTGTAGATGGCCCACAATTAGCGCATAAAGCTTCTTACGAAGGTAAAGTAGCAGCAGAAGCAATCGCTGGCGAAAAATCTATCGTAGACTATCTTGCAATTCCAGCAGTATGCTTTACAGATCCAGAACTTGCTACAGTAGGCTACAATGAGGAACAAGCGAAAGCTGAAGGTATCGAATACACAGCAGCTAAATTCCCGTTCGCAGCTAACGGACGTGCATTAGCACTAAATGAAACAGATGGTTTTGTGAAATTAGTAGCGCGTAAAGAAGATGGTTTATTAATCGGTGCTCAAATCGTAGGCGTTGGTGCTTCTGATATGATCGCTGAAATGGGCTTAGCAATTGAAGGCGGCATGACTGCTGAAGATATTGCATTAACAATCCATGCTCACCCTACACTAGGTGAAATTACGATGGAAGCTGCTGAAGTTTTACTTGGCAACCCAATCCATATTATTACGAAAAAATAAGTAGTGCCAGTCGCTCTCTTTAGCAGAGCGACTTTTTTTGTACGCATAATTTCGAATTTTCTATTATACTAGAGGTAGTATGATAAAAGGAGTGTGGGATAAATGGAGTTAGGCTTGCAAAATAAAGTAGCAATCATTACAGGTTCGAGTAAAGGTATCGGTTATGAAGTAGCATTACAACTTGTAAAAGAAGGCGCAAATGTAGTGCTATCAGCACGAGGCGAAAAGCAATTGCGCGTAGCAGCAGCTAGCATTAAAGAGGCGACAGGGCAAGATGTACTGGTCGTACCAACAGATGTAGCAAAAGAAAAGGAATGTAAAAACTTAATTGATAAAACCGTTGAACATTACGGTAAAATTGATATTTTAGTAAATAATGCGGGTACAGCTTCAGCTAATCCATTTGAAATTGTATCATCAGAGTTATGGCAGGCAGATATTGATTTAAAAGTATTTGGTGCTGTGCATTGTTCTAAGTTTGCAGTGCCACATATGCGTAAGGAGGGCGGCGGTGCTATTATTAATTTAACGGCAGTGCTTGCTAAAACACCACCAGCAAGCTCGTTGCCAACGACAGTTAGCAGAGCGGCAGGTTTAGCTTTAACAAAAGCGATGAGTAAAGATTTAGGTAAGGATAATATTCGTGTCAATGCTGTGTGCATTGGCTTAATACGTAGTGATCAAATTGAAAAGCGCTGGAAGGCAGAAGCCCCAGAATTATCATGGGAGGCTTACTCAAAGCAAGTGGGAGAGAATATACCACTTGGGCGCATTGGTGACACAGTAGAGGCGGCTAATGTTATTTTATTTTTAGCATCAAATGCAGCGAGCTATGTGACAGGTACTACAGTTAATATTGATGGTGGCTCAGGCCACGCATTATAAAAAATCGGTGTGGCCTACTATAGGCTACACCGATTTTTTATAATTTTTAATTAGGAAGCTAAGCCACTGTAACGGGGGTTCACCTTGTAGGTTAGCTAGCATGCCAGCGATTAATGCTGGGCTAGCTTGTTGCTTGTTGAGCTCAGTATGTAATAACTCAAGGCTCTCATGTAAGAAGGCGTTATCCTGGTAATTTTCGATTTGGGTTACTATTTCCTTGGAAATAAGCTCAAAAGAAATTGCTTCACAAGGAGGCAAGCTAATAGCATCGCCTTCTAAGAACCAAAGTGTAGCATGTTCAATAATTATATTTAGCCGTTCAACGATAGTATCAGCGAGCTGGTCATAATTATATGCAGCGCGATTTAATAAAATATGTTCGCTATAACCACGGATTAACCCTTTTAATGTTACTAGTATATCCATAGTAACGCCTTCAATTTTTTGTTTGTAAACGGTAATAAGCAATTGCTTTGTTGCCTCATCAATTAAACTATTGTAATGCGTAAATAAAGCAAATAGCTCTTCGTTGGGTGTACGTTGCTGACGCATATACATTGAAATAAAGGGTAGTTTATCTTCAAGCACTTCAAAAAAAGTAATCACATAGGTACGTAGTTTTTTTGTGGCGGGTAATGCACCACTTTCTATAGCTGTAAAGCGCCCTGCAATATCTTTAAAGAAGTGGTCAAAAATTTGTAAAATTAAATCATCCTTTGATTTAAAATGTAAATAAAATGCACCCTTAGAAATCCCACATTTTTTAGTAATATGCTCAATAGAGGTGGACTCAATTGAGTGCTCTGCAAAAAGCAGTGCGGCTTGCTCAATAATTAAACTTTTTTTGGACACTAGCGACACATCCTTTTATGCGTTAAAATTGACAATTGACTCAGTGGTCATTATTATAATTTAATATGACCACTAAGTCAAAACGAGAGTAGGTGCAAGGTTGAATTCAATTGTTAAGTTTGTATTGAAAAATAAGCTAGCGGTTTGGTTGTTAACATTTATCGTAGCGGGCGCAGGGATTTATGCTGGCACGCGCATGAAGATGGAAACCATTCCTGATATTTCAATTCCTGTAGTAACGGTAATGACTGTTTATCCAGGAGCCACGCCCGAGCAAGTAATGGATGACGTCTCCGAACCTATGGAGAAGGCGGTTGCGAGTTTAAAGAGCGTAAAAAATGTAACCTCTAGTTCGTTTGCTAATATGTCTAGTGTGCAAGTAGAGTATCGCTATGGTTCAGACATGGCAGAGGCTGAGCGCGAAATTAAATCAGTCATTGACAACGTAACTATGCCAGACACTGTGCAAGCACCGACTGTTGCACGTATTACAATGAATGCCTTTCCTGTTGTTGCGTTAAGTGTATCAAGTGAAGAAGAAGATATTGCGCAGCTGACAAAAACAGTAGAAACTATTGTCAAACCGCAGTTTGATAAAATTGATGGTGTATCATCTGTATCGATTTCAGGGCAACATGTTGAAGAAATCGAAGTGCGCTATGATGAAGCAAAAATGCAACAGCTTGGGGTAACTGAGGATGATGTGAAGCAAATGATTCAGGCGATGGACGTGCGTGCACCACTAGGTTTGTTCCCGTTTGAAGATAAGGAGCAGTCAGTAGTTGTTGATGGTAAAATGACAACACTAGACGAGCTTGCTTCATTAAAAATTCCTGTAACACCAAATGCCACTAATCCTGTGCCATTTGTTGAGCTAAAAGATTTAGCTAAGCTTGAACAAGTAGGTAAGGTTGAGTCGATTGCACGTACTAATGGTAAGGATGCCATTGCCATTCAAGTAGTAAAAGGGCAAGAGGCTAATACCGTTGATGTGGTAAACGATGTTAAAAAGGTAGCTAAGGATATTGAAAAGAAACATAGTGATTTATCACTTGATATTACATTAGATCAAGGTGAACCAATTGAAAAATCTGTAGAAACAATGTTTAGTAAAGCATTATTTGGTGCAGGTTTTGCGATTTTAATTATTTTGCTATTCCTACGTGATTGGCGTTCAACAATCATTTCGGTAATTTCGATTCCACTATCCATTTTAATTGCTTTTGTGATTTTGCATCAGCTAGATATTACTTTAAATATGATGACATTAGGTGCTATGACAGTAGCAATTGGACGCGTAATTGATGACTCCATTGTAGTAGTGGAAAATATTTATAGACGTATTCATTTAAAGGATGAGCCATTAAAGGGTAAACCGCTAATCCGTGCAGCAACTTTAGAGATGTTTAGACCAATTATGTCGTCAACATTAGTAACCGTTGCTGTATTTGCACCGCTTGTATTTGTCGGTGGTATGGTGGGCGAGTTATTTATGCCATTTGCTTTAACGATGACGTTTGCATTAGGTGCATCCCTAGTTGTAGCGATTACCATTGTACCAGCGTTATCACATACATTATTTAAACGTAAAATGTCTAGTCGTGCTAAGAGCGGACGCAAGCAAGCACCAAGTATGATGGCGCAGAGTTATAAGCGCACATTAAATTGGACGCTTAATCACAAGTTTGTAACAAGTCTTTTGGCATTAGTAGTATTAGTAGCAAGTTTATTTTTAATTCCGAAGATTGGTTTTAGCTTTTTACCTGAAGAAGACCAAAAAACATTGTATTTAACGTATACGCCTGAGCCAGGTGAGTTACGTGATCAAACGCTTGAGAATGTAGCAGTCATTGAAGAAAAGTTGCTTGCACATGACGATGTTAAAACAGTACAAATGTCAATTGGCGGTAACGAAAATGCAATGATGGGCGGCGGTGCAGATGGTTCATTAATGTTTGTTATCTTTGACCCTGATACAAAAGATTTTGGGGATAAAAAAGAAGCCGTAATTAAAGAAGTAACTGCGATTGAACAGTCAGGTACGTGGAAGAACCAAGACTTTGCTATGTCGGGTTCAAGTAATGAAGTGAGCTATACGGTTTACGGTGAATCTGTTGAGACATTAGAAAAAGTGACGCAACAAATCGTCGGCGCTATGGAAGAGTCAGATGAGGTTAAGGACGCTTCGTCAAGTTTATCTGACCGCTTTGACGAATTTACATTACAAATTGACCGCGATAAAGTAGAGCAAAATGGGTTATCAACAATCCAAATTGCCATGATGCTAAATCCAAATATCCCAGCCGAAAACCTAACAACTATTGAAAAGGACGGTAAGGACATTAAGGTAATTGTTAAAAAGGAAAAACAAGCACCTAAAAACTTTGATGAGGTACTAGCGACTCAAATCCCTACACCACTTGGTAAGACGATTGCTTTACGCGACGTGGTAGAGGTAAAAGAGGGTAGTGCAGCAAATAAAATTGACCGTCAAAGTAACCGATTATATGCGACCGTATCAGCTAAGCTAGATGGTCAAGATGTAACGAAGGCAACTGCAGATATTAATAAACGCATTGACAAGCTAGACTTGCCAAAAGGCGTTGAAGTGGAAACAGGCGGTGTTGCTGCTGATATGCAAGAAGCCTTTATGCAACTTGCTTATGCGATGCTTGCCGCGATTGCGATTGTTTATTTCATTTTAGTTGTAACGTTTGGTGAGGGGCTAGCGCCATTTGCGATTTTATTCTCACTACCGTTTACGGTAATTGGTACGCTAGTAGCGCTTTATATTGCAGGTGAAACGATTTCTGTTTCGGTATTGATGGGTATGCTGATGTTGATTGGTATTGTTGTAACTAACGCCATTGTATTAGTTGACCGCATCATTCATATGGAGCATGAAGGTAAGCCAATGCGCGAGGCGATTTTAGAAGCGGGCGCAACACGCTTACGTCCAATCCTAATGACAGCTATTGCGACAATTGGTGCTTTGATTCCATTAGCGATCGGCGCTGAAGGAAGCGGCTTAATTTCGAAGGGCTTAGGGATTACAGTAATTGGTGGTTTAGTGAGTTCCACATTATTGACACTTATTATTGTACCTGTAGTATATGAGTTTATTTCGAAGTTACTGAAGAAAAATCGACTTGAAATAGAAGAGGATTAATTTATTACTACTCAATGCCTAGTAAATAGTGCATTGAGTAGTTTTTTTGTTATCATTTATCATGGACAATAAAAATGGGGAGGCGTACAATGGACAGTAAACGTCAAGAGGGGGTTAGGTATACAAATGAGAGTTGTGCGTATTGTTGTGCAAATCGCGATATTATATGTTTTTTATCTCGTTGGCACGTTTATTGTCACGCAAACCGGTCTGCCTTTGCCAGGTAGTATTATCGGACTTATTTTATTGTCGTTATGCTTACAAATGAAATGGATAAATGTGAAGGCTATTCAAGATGGCTCGAGCTTTTTAATTGGTGTGTTAACGATATTTTTTGTACCTGCAACTGTAGGGATTGTGGAGTATCCACAATTATTATCAAGCGCAGGAGCTAAGCTTATTATTGCAGTAATGATTAGTACATTATTTACGATTTATGCAACAGGGCGCTTTTCGCAATATGTGGAGCGTAAAACAAAAAAGGATGGTGAAGTACAATGATGACGGCTATCCTTGTAATTGGTTTAACCATTGCGATGTTTATGGCGATGACTAAGCTACACCACCGTTTTCCTACACCATTATTATTGCCTATTGTTACAACAACGATTGTGTCCGTACTTGTATTAATTTATTTTAAAATCCCTTATGACACGTATATGATTGGTGGCGAATGGCTCCAAAAAATGTTGGGCCCAGCTGTAGTAGCACTTGCCTACCCACTATACAATCAACGTGCACTTGTGAAAAAATACCGTACAGCTATTCTTTCGAGCATTGTGTTTGCTATGATGTCAGGTTTAATTAGTGTGTATGTGTTAACTTTATTAATGCGACTTGATAAATCTTGGATTTTAACATCACTACCAAAATCTTTAACAACACCTGTAGCGATGCAAGTAAGTGAATCAATTAATGGTATCCCGCCGCTCACTGCTGTGCTCGTAATGGTAGCAGGCTTTGTCGGTGCAATTATTGGACCGTTAGTTATTAAATACGGCAAAATCGAATCAGCCATTGCGCGTGGCGTTTCGATTGGTAGTGCCTCACATGGTGTTGGCTTAACTTGTTTACAAGATTATGGCGAAAAAGAATTATCCGTAGGCTCATTAGCGATGGGGCTAAGTGCTGTAGCGGGCGCTTTTATTTGCCCGATTTTCGTTTATTTTGTATTTTAAAAGAGGCTGGGA
>NZ_JPUW01000052.1:0-11584 GCF_000743635.1 Lysinibacillus sp. BF-4
CTTTTTTGTTTTGTTAGCCTAGAGCCTTTGTATAAATGTGCTCGAGATGTTGACTAATATGTGAAGTATCCGTACACGGGCTTAAATCCATTAAACGAACCATAAAAGCATTGCGTTCGTCCTGTATAGCACCTTCATATTTTAAGGGATAGAGTGCCCACACCTCATGTACAGGCTGAAGCGCTACAGCTGGTGTCGTGGTAGACAGTACCGCAGTACGCATATTGCGACTATACGCCTCTAACTGTAGCATCGTTGCTGGCACAGGCAGTGTGCTATCTACTAACACCTCATCCTCCCAAATATAATCGCGGTGGCGGTATTTAAAATCAACGATGAGTGAGCCCGCATAGTGATTTGCCTTCCATAAATCAATACGGCAATCAGGGCGATTGTTTTGCAACGTATACAGTGGCGTCGTCACAGAGCTTTGTTCACGCATTCTCGGGATTAACTCATCGTACACCATATAAATTTTACTGCTCCCACGCATAAACGTATATGTTAGCTTTTGTGCGGTGCGTACTTCTTCGATTTTAGTATAGCCTAGCCCCTCTGTTAATTGTGCCAGTTTAATAAAGCCCCATAACTCATATAACTCGTCTGTGCGTCTAAAATGGTCCTGCTCTACTACTACACGCTGTGGTAGCGTTTGCTGAAGCGCTTGATAGATAGCGCCATAAAGACCTGCGCTAAAAAATACACGTGGTAAAAAGCTAGCGCGAGGCTGTGCTACACCTTGTAGCCAAGGTGCTTGTAAACAACGTTGCACTGCCTGTTTTATCGTACCAGGCGCTAATGTCAAAGCATACTGCGTTAGCCAGTGTTTAAGAAGGCGGTTTTCGGCAATGTCGTAGTTAGGTAAGGTTTGTACACTTGGCTGTAAATGACGGTAGGGTTTTTGACGACGTAGTCTTTTAGCTTTGCCATCCATACGTCCCTGCCCCTTCGGTTGTAGCCCATACCCCTTCGTTACTTCAAAGCGAGGTTGCTCAGACAAAGCGCGTAGTAATGGTAATAGTATAGGCGCCTGCTCCTCTTGCTCAACAATCTTACTTGAGCGTGTCATCGCAAGCTCTCGTGCATTGGTAAGCAATGTCTCACGCATGCGTGCAAATTGTTGCTTAGTCATCCGCTTCGGTTGTACCGTAAGCCGTGCGTAATAGCGCACTCCTTGTGCAACCACTTGTAAATAATAATCCCCTGCAATTAATGGATAGCTCCTATTATTAGCATACGCATAAATAACATAAGGCTGCGGACGAGCAATCGCATAAACCCCTATCGCATCCTGCGAAGTAAGCGGTGTATGTTCCGTTAAAAAATCAGCATATAATCTTGCGTCGTTGCCAGTAAATTGCATCATTAACTCGGTATTTTCCGTTAACTGAATAGCTCCACTTGTAGCCTCCTGCTCAGTTACAAAATACGACGTGACATCAACCGCTTCTTTGGGCTTTTCCACAAGCATTAGCTTAAAAGGCATAGCCATGCTGCGTTAGCTCCTTTGCTTTTACGGCCAATGCCTTGCGCACATACGTAAAGTCTGATAAATCCTCATAGCTATTGCACACTTGCACAATATCACCTGCGTCCTGAACAAGTTGAGTAATGACAGCAGAAGTTCCTCGGATTTTAGAAATAATACGTTGAACGATTTGTAAATCAAATGCGACTGTGGCTGTTAACGTACTTCCCTCAAAACTTGTTATGTTTTTCATATACTTATCAATTTGGCGCACAATACGTGGACCTACACCACTATAGGCGCTCACCTGTTGTAATAACTCATGTAAATCCCATAAAAAGTTGAGTTGACGCTCAGTTAAGCTCATAACGGCTGTAGTATCAGCAAATGTATGCAGTGCAACAGGCTTTTTAATTGTGCCAAGCGTAATAGGAGCCTTATGTTGAAAGGCCTTAGCAAAAGGTAATACACGTAGTGTCATTAAATTAGCGCGGTCTAAAGCCTTATCACTCAACTGGTGCGTACTTTCGTCTAAATTAATTGTCCCAACAAATACGATATTATCCCCAAGTTTAATCTCGTGTGGGTAACGCGCTACTTTTTCTTTATAAAGTGGGTTATACAATTTAAGTGTGCGATCTTCAGGCGCAAGCTCTACTAACGACAAAAACTGTGAAAAATAATGTTCAATACGTGCTAAATTCATTTCGTCAAAACAAATGATATGCGTTTCTTTAGGGTGCTTTTCGGCATGTAATAGGATATCTACAATACCTGTAGTGGCAGGCTCATACTGTGCCTTATCCACATCAAAATAACCTAAAATATCCGCATCATCCGTCCAGTTGGGGCTAACAGGGATAAATAAAAATTGCGCCGCAGTTAACCCTAAGCTACGACGATACGATTGTATTAACTGCGACTTACCTGTACCACTCATGCCTGCTAAAATCGTAAGTCCGCCTGTTTTCATACAAGTATGGAAGTTATGCAAATCCATCGGTTTATAAGCTAACTGCATCGCCTCTGTTTCCTTAAGCCAGCGCGCAAAAAATGCTGCTTCATTTGCAATTGTTTGGGTAAAAGACTTAACCACTATAACTTGTTCCGTAGGCGCTTTCACCCTTAATGTCTTTGCGTCTTGCATATAATAACGCAATGCGTCTAGCTGAGCTTGCTCAATAAAGGCCACATCACGATAGCGATACAAATTACTACGAATATCCGCAGGTACTTCACCATAACGTAGTGGGGAATCTTCAGTCACATCAAATTTAAAGCCACCATGCGCATAATGATGTGAGGTAAATGAACCAATGAAGAATAAACTATCTGCCGTTTCGTAAAAAATAATAGTAGGTGTATCTTCTACATCGTGCGAAATTTGCTCAATACGCCCAACAAACTTACGACTTTGAAGACGTTTTAAAAAGGCTGTGATATCGGCTGTTTCACTTGATTTAGGGGTAAATACAGGTAAAGCTTGATAGAAATCGTTTAGGGTAAACTGTTCAGTACGCGGTAGTAACTCAATATCACGCGCTACCCAATGCGCCTGCCCAGTTGTAGTGGGACGTTTATAACATTTAAAAAGCAATAAATCATGTTGTGTATGGCGATATAAGTGAGCACAACGCTCGTCATTAGTGCCGCCTACATCACGAAAGCCTGTTGGTACAAGATCTGTGCCCCAAGAAGTGATTTTAGCAATATCTTGTAGTGGAAAGCGTTTGTAAGGTGAAGATAGTGGGCGAATGCCAAACTGTAGTTCGCCACTTGTATTTGTGAAAATTGTGCGGTCCATATCATACGGGTCATAATGCTCGATAAAACCAAGCATGACCGCTTCAGGCTCACGTGCCGCGATGGTTGTAACAGTCTCCTCAGCTTCTTTAAGCGCATGCTCCTTTTCGTGCAATGCTAACTCAAGCTCTTGAATGCGGGCAACATGTTGTACATGCATCTCCTCAGTCGTTTGCACCTCAGTACGTAGCTGTTTAATTTGTGTGCGCCCTTCCTCGCATTGTTGCTGTAAGCTTGCTACCTGTGCCTCATACTTTTTTTGCTCACGCAGCTTGTCCTGTTCTAAGGCAGTTGTTTTGCGTTGCCAGTTTTTACGCTCTGTCTCTAATTGTTTTTTTATTTTTTTAGTGTCTGGCACTGGCGTGACGGGTGTCTTTTTTTCTTTTACTACGGGCTTTGACTCATCATAATACTGCTGATATAGCGTGTATGCTTCGTCAAAATGGTTATTGGTAAGGTAAAGCAATGCTTGTTGTGTAGGATCAATTGTTATCTCTTCCACACTCGTAATTAACTCCGCTATAACTTCTTTAGACAACGGACTCGCTAACTCTTGCTCCTCAATAGCCTTCATTTTATCCTTTGGCAGTGCCGCAAATAATGGCAGGCTTAATGCAGGCACAGGCAAGACGCGCGATAAAAAGCTATTCTTTAAACGTTTGAGCTGCACCTCATAAAACTTACGTGGCATTTTATTAGGGTTTTTTCCATGTAGCTTTTTGTCGAGTTGCATAGTAATTTCGGCAAGCATGGGGTTAGTTAAATCTTGTGTGAGCCACTCAATAAATTTATCTGAGCTTAAGGCCTCTTTTACTTCGGTAGATAATGTCTCATAATTTTGCATGCGTCAATCTCCTCTGTGTAAAGTATTATATGTTTCACCTTAATTTTACCATGTGCAAGGGGCATCGTCATATAAGCGTTTGAGAAAAAGGAAACCTTTTTGGCGCGCTATCGTATAAAATAGATATATAGAGGAGGGATTGCAATGGGTATTTTTGATTTTATGCGCAATCAATTTATTGAAGTAATCGAATGGACAGACAATACATCAAACACATTGGTGTACCGCTTCCCTGTCGCAAACAATGAAATTAAAATGGGAGCATCATTAATCGTACGCGAATCGCAAATGGCAGTCTTTGTGAACGAGGGTGTTGTAGCTGATGTGTTTGGCCCAGGTCACCACGAGTTAGCTACACGCAACATTCCTATCTTAACGAAACTAAAATCATGGCCACAAGGCTTTAACTCGCCCTTTAAGGCAGAGGTATACTTTGTAAATACAAAGCAATTTATTGACCAAAAATGGGGTACATCTAACCCGATTATGATGCGTGATGCTGAGTTTGGCATGATTCGTTTACGTGGTTATGGTATTTACTCCTACCGTGTAAGTGATCCTAGCGTATTTTTAAAAGAGTTATTTGGTACAAGTGCAACCTTTACTACAGAAGCGGTTGAGGGGCAATTAAAGAAAATGATTGTCTCAGGCTTAAGTGATTTATTTGCGGAGTCTAAAATTCCTGCGCTTGATTTAGCGAGCCATTACGACGAGCTAAGTGAATTAGGCCGCCAAAAAATGATGCCACGTTTTGAGGCCTTTGGCTTTGCGTTAACATCACTATACATCGAAAACCTATCACTACCAGAAGAAGTCGAAAAAGCAATGGATACACGCACATCTATGGGTGTCATTGGGAATATGGGACAGTTTCAACAATACCAAGCAGGTCAAGCACTGCGTGAAGCGGCTCAAAATGAGTCGGGCGGTCTTGCAGGTGCAGGCGCGGGACTTGGTGCAGGTGCAGCACTTGGCGGCATGATGACAAATGCAATGAATCAAAACCAACAAAGCGCACAAACGGTTGCCTGCCCACACTGCCAGGCACAAATTTCGCCGACAGCTAAGTTTTGTCCTGAATGTGGTAAAGCACCACAACCTGCTACACAAGCATGTATCACCTGTCACGCCGCTATCCCAGCTAATACTAAGTTTTGCCCTGAATGCGGTACGAACCAAACCGAAAAAACATGTCCAAAATGTAATCACGTCAACAGCCCAACTGCTAAGTTTTGTGCAGAGTGCGGCGAAACATTAGCGTAAGAGGTGAGAAAAAATGACGCATACCGATGTAACACGCTCAGCTACAGCTAACTTTAAATGTCCTAACTGCGGCGGTAATGCGCTTTTTGACCCTTCGATTAATGAGCTACGTTGCCCTTTTTGCGAGACGGTCATCCCTATCGAGCGCACGACACTTAATAACATAGAGCTTGACTACACTGAGGCATTACTAGCCGCAAATACAGCTTGGTCGGATGATTTACGAGTGTTTCACTGCAATAACTGCGGGGCTGAAACGATTTTGCAGGGGCAAAACGTGGCAGACTTTTGTTCGTTTTGTGGCTCCTCCCATATCGAAAAAACAGACAATAACGCAGGCATACGCCCCTCGCTCGTCATTCCCTTTCATATTGCACGTACACAAGCGGAAGCCATGTTTAAGGAATGGATTAACAAGCGTTACCTCGCGCCTAGTAAACTAAAAACGAGTCATACGCTCGACCGTCTAACAGGGATTTATATCCCTTACTGGACATATGATACACAAACTTCGTCACATTATACCGTTAAAATTGGTACACATTACTATGTACCTGAAACCTATACAACTACCGATGCAAATGGTAATACGACAACCCACACACGTATGGTTCAGCACACACGCTGGCATACAGAGAATGGTTACCATGAAGAATTTTTTGACGACGTATTAATTCATGCGACCAATAAAAATACTGACCATCTCTTACGTAAAATTGAGCCGTTTAAACTCCATGATTTAGTGGACTACCAAGACGCTTACTTGTCGGGCTTTATTGCCGAACGCTACGCTGTACCTATCGAAGCAGGTTGGCGACGTGCACGTGATGAGGTAGATGCAGGCATTAGCGCAAGCATTGAAGGTAAAACACGCGGTGACATCGTCATTGTACAGCACGTGGATACAGCGTATGATGCGATTACCTATAAGCATATTTTATTACCGATTTGGCTGTCATCTTTCCAATTTAACGGTGAGGTTTATCCCTTTATTGTTAATGGGCAGAGTGGTAAGGTCGCGGGTGATGCACCAACAAGTTGGGTAAAAGTTAGCCTGCTTGTATTGCTTGGTATAGCGGTCATTACGATGTTGTATTTATACTTTAGCAATCAATAAAAAGAAGCAACTGCAGCTGCGGTTGCTTCTTTATTTACGTAAAATTGGTTGGGTAATGAGCTTTTCAAACTCTGCAGCTGGTAAAGGTCGACTAAAATAATAGCCCTGCACAAACTCACAACCATGCCTCTCTAATACAGCTAACTCCTCTGGTTCTTCAACGCCCTCCGCTACAACATAAAGACCAAGCGCATGTGCTAATGATATAATAGCCGCTGTCATAGCTACACCTGATGGCTCAGGGATAATATCTTGCACAAAAGCACGATCAATCTTTAAAGCATCAATCGGGAATTTTTTTAAATAACTTAAAGATGAATAGCCTGTACCAAAATCATCAATCGAAATTGCGATGCCTAACTCGCGTAGACTTGTAATCGTTTGAATTAGGTCCTCCGTGTAATCAAGCATCGTCATCTCTGTGATTTCGATTTCTAGCTCTTGCGGACGTAGCCCCACTTCATCAATCGTAGCCTGTACGGACGCAACAAAGTTTTCCTGTGTTAAATGCATCGGCGAAATATTCACCGCGACATGCAACGAAGTACCATATTGTTCATTCCATGCTTTCACTTGACGCGTAGCTTTATCAAGCACCCATACACCAATATCACCGATTAAACCGCACTCCTCAGCAAAAGGGATAAATGTATCAGGGTATACTTGCCCTAAATCCTCATCATGCCAACGCAGAAGCGCCTCCATACCAACAAGCGTATCGTTTTTAATATTAATTTTTGGCTGATAATGTAACTCTAGCTTATCCAATTTAATCGCATTATGTAGCTTTGTTTCCATCATGAGCCACTTATCATGTCCACGATTAAGATTAGGCTGATAGACTTGGTAATCACTAATTTTATGGGATTGTTTCGCGCTAAGTAAAGCGGTGTCTGCATTTTTTAATAATTGTTCAGAATCATGCGCATCCTCTGTAAAAATACTAATACCAATACTAATTGATGCATAAAACTCAAAATCATCAATTAAAAAGCTTTCATCAAATAGGCCAATAATACGACGTGCTACACGGTCAATCTGTGCTACATCCTTAGTAATAAATATAAATTCATCGCTATTATAACGGAAGAACATCTCCTCAGCTGTATTTAAACTCGCTAAACGTGTTGCCATTTCTTTTAAAAACAAATCACCCACTACATGACCTAGCCCATCATTAATATTACGGAAGCGGTTAACGTCAATAAATACTACTGCGAAAGGTGTTACTTGATTAATATAGTCGTTCATTGTTTTATTAAGTCTGCGACGATTCGGTAGATTAGTTAACTCATCACGATACGCAAGCTCTGTCACTTTTTTTATATCCTTTTGTGCCGTAATATCCGTACGAATCGCAACATATTGGTAAGGCTTACCCTTTTCATTTAAAAAGGGAACTACCGTGGTCTTTACCCAATAAAGAGAGCCATCTTTAGCACGATTACAAACGTCGCCCTTCCATGTCTTCCCACTACCAATCGTACGCCACATTTCTTTAAAAAAGGATTTTGGGTGGTAGCCCGAATTTAAAATGCGGTGATCCTGTCCGATTAGCTCCTCTTTAGTATATTTTGCAATATCACAAAAGTGTTGGTTAACGAACGTGATTTTCCCTTGCGGATTTGTGATGGCTACAATGACAGAAAAGTTCAGTGCAGAAATAATATTTTGCACTTCTTCCATTGTGTAATCACCATTATCCAGTTCTTTTAGTACAATTGACTGCTGTTGCATAGATTATTCTCCCACCTTTGTGTAAGAACTAGCGGTAAATTCCCTTTAAATTATGCTATAAGATGTATTTTTAAAATGCTAGTTACGTAAAAAGTTATATAAAATCGCCACTCGAATTAGCCTTATGGCATATAAGTCATAGTATACCACGACTACTCACTATATTTCACCCTAAACAAATAAAAAACCTTCAAGAGCAAGGTTTCTCAAAGGTTTTCAAGGTATTTTTACGATATTCTGCGGTGTATGTAATTGTTTATTGGCGCTTTTATTATAAGCAGCCAGCTGTTCTTCTGACAAAGTCATCATATAATATTGGAAATTAATTGGTTTTAAACCGTGCATTTCGCATGCTTTTTGGTAATAGTTATACCCTTTTCGATAATCCTGCATTACGGCTACTTCCTCCCTTAAATAAAATGTAAGCCCTCCCGACGAAACAAATCGCTGAAGGGCTTACTGTAAAATTGCGGCATCGCTTTTTGTCACGACGTACACATCCTTTTTATTAGATTGCTGTAGCTAAAGCTTGGCGATTGTATGCCGAAAGCTGTTCTTGCGATAATTGTAATACGTAATAGCGGAATGGGATTGCCTCAATACCAAAATTCTCACACATCTCACAATAAAATCGATATCCATCTTTGTACATTGTCATTGTAACCATCTCCTAAAGTTTGTTGTATAACAGTTGCTGTTATTAATTAATAATATACAACAGTTTGTAGTACAGCGTCAACCCTTTTTGTTAAGTTTTTTGACAATTACAATATTTTAGCTTAAAGCAAGAAAAAACAACCCATTTACTCATTCAATGGGTTGTTTTTCAGCACTTGTTGGAGCTGCTCGTCTTCGATATGTGTGTAAATCTGTGTCGTTGCTACGCTTTCGTGCCCTAATATTTGTTGTAAGCTACGAATATCTGCCCCCGCTTGATATAACAAAGTGGCTGATGTATGACGTAATTTATGGGGTGTAACACCTTTTTTATTAACACCTGAAGCGGTATTTACCTCTTTAATAATGCGCGAAATATGTTGGCGCGTGAGACGCGTGCCCTTTTGCGATACAAAGAGCGGTGTTTCGCCCGTACCACGGTAGCTATGTTTGTACGCATTATACTGCGTAAGCGCTTCTTTACAGGCATCATTCAAATAAATAATGCGTTCCTTATTACCTTTACCAATAATCGTAATGTAATCTTGCTGAATGGAACTTTCGTTTAGGTTACATAATTCAGTTACACGTAAACCTAAGTTTAAAAAGAATGTAACGATACAAAAATCACGCGGATTTTTTGCCCCAGCAATAAACTGCTTTGTTTCAGGTAATGTCATATAAATTGGCGCGCGGCGTACCTGCTTAGGTGTTTCGAGTTGGGCAGCTGGGTTTTCTTCAAGCAGTCGGCGTTTGTCGCGCAAATAGTTAAAGAAAGATTTTAAGGTAGCTACTTTGCGTGCGCGTGAGGCGACACCATTACCTCGCACTTGTTCGCAGTACTCCATAAATAAATACAAATCTTCGAGCGTTAGCTCTTTAAGTAAATCAATCGTTACTTCTTGAATAGACGTGATCTCCTCGATATCCTTGCCTTGCTCCATAGATAATACAAAGCGTAAAAATAGGGTGAGATCATATTCGTATTCTTTGCGTGTACGCATAGATTTACCGCGGATGGTTGTAAGGTAAACGAGGAAATCTCGTAATAGTTTAGGTTGCAAATTTTATCTTCCTTTCTCTCATAAATTATAGCATAAATAATGTTCCCAAATATAAATTTGGGAACATTATTAGTTTTTCATTGTTTTACCCTACTTTTACGTAACGCTGTGAGACGCATCGAATTTAGCTAAGGTGGGTGGTTACCCATCTCGTTTCGTCTCACAGCGTTTTTAGAAATGAAACCTTTTTAAGGCTACGCCGTATACTATAGTAAGGCTATTACGAAAGCGAGGGAGTATTATGAACAAAAGATTACCTACATGGGCTACAGTTTTAATGGTTTTTATCGGTATCAGTATGTTAATTAACGCCATTCCCTTTATTATAGGGATTGTTGGCTTAGTGGCCATTGTATACTTTATAAAATATGTACTTGAGCGCTCGAAGGATGTTGTGGTCGAGACCAAGGAACAATTTGCTGCTTTTACACAAGAGCGCGACACAACTAACCGCTTACCTGCTTGGAAGGAATACAACTACATCGAAAAACGTTTAATCGAAGATGACTCAAAATATGTAAAACGCTTACGTCACCAAATGTTTGAAGCAGAGCAAGATGGTTTTAAATATTTTAAACAGGAAGCAAAAGAGTTACGCAACTATATTAAAGAGGGCGATATTTCACGTGATGTATATTTAATATTTGATAAAAATGCGATTATTATTGCAGATATGGCGCGTGATTTAAAAACGATTTCTTTAGATAAACAACCGTCACCCGTTGTAGAAGCTAAGGTTAAAGTAATGTGGCGCGAATTACGCCATATGCATAATGAGTTAATCAGCGCGATGAAAGCCCACGCCAAAATGATCGAAAATGATTACCTTGGCGAAGCACGTGAAGAACGTGAGGAACTCGAAAAATTAATGGCGGCGCGCGAACAGGAGCGTCAGGCATTTGAACAATCTATGAAACAGTAAGGGAGAGATTTTTTCTCCCTTCTTTTTATTTTGTTTACATAATATTGTTATGTAAATTAACATAGGAAAACCATTGTCATTATGTAATAATTAGGATGAGGTGATAAATCGTGGACAGTCTTATAGGATGGTTTATCCTACTTGCGATTGCCTTCGCAGTAGTAAGCTTTATTATTACGGTGATGGTGACGTATTGGTTTGTAATTGCGGCAGTGACTGCGCTAATCGCTGGTATTAAACTTTACCCAACTCGTATCAAGCCTTGGCTTGAAGAAGTGAAGGTACAACTAGCTATTAAAAAAGCTGATGCAGCACTCAAAAAAAGTGGACAATTACTTGCAGGTTGGGAAGATTACATTACAGTTAATAAATTACTTCCCCCTTTACTACAGCAACATAATGCGCCGTATTACTATGACATTATTGCCTATGTAAGAGATGGCGATATTAAACGTGAGGTATATTTTGTATTCGATAAAAATCGTATGATGCTACAAGATATGGCGAAGGATTGCCAAACATTTAGTAAAAAAACTACCATTTCGGCAGTTACGCAAAGTAAAATCACAGCACTTTGGCAAGAGCTACAGCTCATTAACACAAATATTATGGCAGAGATTATGAACCACGCACAAACCATTGACCAAGAGTACTTGGCGGACTCACGTGAGGAACGTGCCATTATGGATGAAATTATCGCAGAAAAAAG
>NZ_JPUW01000053.1:0-11572 GCF_000743635.1 Lysinibacillus sp. BF-4
CCCCAAGTTACGGTGATGAACCCCGATTGTAGCAGCTTCAACTTTTCTTTTCAATAAACAAAAAAACTGCTTCACTAAGAAGTAGCTCATGGATATTATGATGGGTTCATCGGTAACCGACTAAGGTCATAATACAAACTAAGCGCCTTTATCACTTTACGCTCCAATTATTAAAGTTAACTTATAGACGAGGGATTACAATTTGATTTTACTATAAAGATCTTTCACTTTTTTATTACACCCTCTGTTAATAACGACAAAAAAGCATTGTGGGGCATCACAATGCTTTTTGCATTATACAAACGGTAAATGTGTTAGGTTTGTGGCACGAGGGGCGATTTGACCTCGCTGGTAGGCGGTAGAGCTTAAATCGGCGTAGTGAATTGTTGCGGGTAGGCGTGTTTTGTTTAGGCAATGAATGTGCATAAAGCTTAGTTTATAAATATCTTCTACCACTGTTGCCATAGGTAGTACGCCTTCTACTTGTACTATTTTAATAGGTTGCGCCATGCCGATGCGTTCATTTGGCGATGTAGCGCACAGTAAGGCTTCATTATCTCGTACATAATAGCGCCCTTCTTGTGTTACAAACTTGTTTTGCCCTGCATCATAACTTGCCATGCGACGGTTAGGTTTTTTGGTGACGTTAATAATATCGAAGGCAATATTTTTAGGCGCTAACACTTCTTGTAGCACGGCAGTATTTTCAAACCAACGCCCATCTCGGTGAATCGTAATATGGGTGGGCAAGCTTTGCATCACTTGTTGGTAGGCAAATAGCGTATCATGCAAAATTTCACGCAGTTTATCATCGGTAAATTTTTCGCCTGGTAACGCACCTGCCATGGCAGATTGTTTAATTAATTGTCCGTTTGGTCCTACGATATTCATAATACCTGCTGTACTGACGCCATTTTCGTGACTGACATCGAGCCCAATAAAACAATCGGAGACGGTGCGGTTAGCTAACACCCATGGTTGTACCCCGCCCTTTACATACATGCCAAGCAACACATTATATAAAGTATAAGAAATATCCCAATCTGCCATCAGCGAGCGTACTACTTGTTCGCATTGTTGCTTGTCATTATAGTCAAACTCTTGCAAATTACGGTTTAATAGTAGCGCTTTAAATTTTTGCAGGACTTTGTCTGTCACAATTTGTGAGGTGATGTCCCACTTTCCACCAAATTGGCGTTTAAATTTATCATAAATGCCTGTATCCAATTGTTTTTGGCTAATCATCGCTAGTACGGCGCTCTGTTGATAGTTTTGTTCTAGTGCTAAAATCGACCAATCAAAGTTTTGGAAAAATTCTAGTGTAAAGTCGCCTTTAGCTGGGCGAAACACTAGTGTTACACCGTGAAATTTTGCCATCGTTTGCAAAGTAATAGCAAAACGATAGGCTAGTGTCTTATCAATCGGTAAGGTTTCGTCAAAAATAATAGTATAGACTATCTCCCCGCCTTTATATACTTGCCCCTTTTTAGTGCTTGTGCAGGCTTTTGAAACGCACGTGTTGTGTAAATCGACTGCGACTTTAATTCGTGCGTGGTATAGCCGTTTGCGGTAATTAAAAATGGGTTTTTAACAATTGCAAATAACGGTACTTTCTGCAAAATATCAAGCACCCATCGCAGCTGTTTTTTCATTCGTTCATCTGGTGCTTGTTTTATATAGTTGCCTACTTCTTTTGCTTGCTTCCCTCGTAAACTCGCAAAATCACACACTTCTCGCACTAAAGAAGCTGCATAAAAAAGCTCCTTACCATTTGCGTTAAGTTTAACGACCGCTGTTGAGGGGTTTAGGCTTGCCGCAACTTTTGGATTTTTATTTTTGTAGTAGTCATAGATGGAGCTGTTCATCTCTGGTAGCGTATCCATCACTGTATAAGGCGTATACGCTGAAAATTCATATATATAGGTTGCTTTTTGATCGTGATGCGCAACACTTGTGCCAGGCGCAATTGGTTCGTTGTGGTTAATTTTATCTTGCAGCGTTTTTTTATAGGCAAAATTATGTGTTGTCGCAAAGCCAATATGAATGCGGTCGTGCTTTACGGTGATATGAAAACTGAGCATAGGGTAGATGATTACACCTTGAATGTCCTTGCTGTCATTTATTTGGAGCTTGCCCCTCACCCGCTTCAGTTGTAAGTTTTGCCCAGTCACAAGCAATGTTTCTTTAATAAGGCGGGCGAGTAAATCGCATTCAAAAGAGTTTGTCGGGTCAATCGCTCGCTCATTATGTATAGGTTGTTGCTGCCCAAAGTTAGTAAGTGGTGTGAATGTTGCGATGACGTTTTCTTTATAGACGATGATGTCCGTACTATTGCGATTTTTTAATTCTACTCGGAGTTTTGCCCCCCACTCATATCGCTTTTGTTGATCAGCTACTGGAAATGTATACATATGGATAGGTAATTGCGAAGCGTTTTGCTGTAAAGTCGCTTCTGTAATATAGTGTTTCAACTTTTTTCATCTCCTTTTCGATTCCCTTATATTTTTCATATAAGTGTATACATAATTCTATCATTAATTTCGGAATAGTCAAACAATAATTGTTATTAAAAAACTATGCTATACTACAACTGTCGCTACTCCTTTAAAGAGAGCGTGGATTGAAATATATATGTGTAAACATACAAAGAGAGAGTAGCACTTGTTTTAGGACAAGCGCTACTCTCTTTTGTTATAAGGCTTTTGTTTTATAGTTTTGCAACGCTACGCCATACAGTATGAGGCTACTGCTAATTGTGACCACAATAGCTGGTAGCAAAGTGCTTGTAGCCCCAGCAAGGCGTTCGTTAACCGCCAGTAAATGTACAGGGTTGTAGTAACTTGGGTAGAGTGCTTGGATAAGCAGTAAGCTACTAAAGACAGCAAAGCCTGTAATGAATGCACTGACGCTATAGCAAATTGTCCATAAGCCCAGTAAATAAATTCGCCTCCAGTTGGTGTTGTAATGCAGGTAACCAATCATATTGAATGTTACGCTACTTTCAGCTACCAAAATCAACTGCTAGGCACCTTGTGCGCACATTTCGCCAAGTTATCTGCATAGAAACATACTTGTGCGCACGTTTCATCAAGTTACCTGCATAGAAACATACTTGTGCGCACGTTTCACCACTTTATACGCATAGAAGCGAGCAGTTTTTCCATAATACACGCTGCTTTACGCATAAACCCATTTCCTAATCGGGGGAAATGGGTTTTAGCATGTGAAGGTTTCATTTTTTGATATGCAAAAAATCTAGTGCGTACGTTTGGTGATGTTACCTGCATAGAAACGAAATTGTGCGCACGTTTTGCCAAGTTACCTGCATAGAAACATACTTGTGCGCACGTTTCACCAAGTTACCTGCATAGAAACATACTTGTGCGCACGTTTCACCAAGTTATCTGCATAGAAACGAAATTGTGCGCACGTTTCACCAAGTTACCTGCATAGAAACGAAATTGTGCGCACGTTTCACCAAGTTACCTGCATAGAAACACACTTGTGCGCACATTTCATCAAGTTACCCGCATAGCGGCAGCAAAAAGCCCCTTCTCTAAGTGAGAAGGGGCTGTTAGTTAGTAGCAAAGCGCTTTGGCTTGTGCGAGTTGGGCGGCAACTTGTGTAAAGCCTGTGCCACCAAGTGAGTTGCGTCGACTAACGGCTGCAGTTGGCGCTAGCACGTCGTATACGTCGGCTTCGATTAAGGCGCTCTCCTTTTGCATATCCGCAAGTGGTAAGTCGAGTAAATAGTAGCCGCGCTGAATGCACGTAAATACAAGTTTACCTGTTACCTCATGTGCCTCACGGAATGGCATGCCTTTTGTTGCAAGGTAATCGGCAAGTTCCGTCGCATTCGAGAAGTCACTATGCACCGCTTCGTGCAGTCGCTTCGTGTTTACCGTCATCGTACGCACCATGCCCTCAAAGATTTTAAGTGCGCCTACAATCGTATGCACCGTATCAAACATGCCCTCTTTATCTTCCTGCATATCTTTGTTATATGTTAGCGGTGTACCTTTTAGGACCGTTAGTAAGCCCATTAGATTACCGTACACGCGCCCTGTTTTACCACGGATTAACTCTGCCATATCAGGGTTTTTCTTTTGTGGCATGATGGATGAGCCTGTCGAAAAGGCATCGTCTAGCTCGATAAATTTAAACTCATCCGTTGACCATAAAATGATTTCTTCGGCAAAGCGTGATAAGTGTGCCATAACGAGTGAGCTATTGCTTAAAAACTCTACGATAAAGTCGCGGTCACTTACCGCATCCATTGAGTTAGCGTACACACTGCTAAAGCCAAGTAACGCTGCGCTTAGTTCGCGGTCAATGGGGAAGGTTGTACCTGCCATTGCCCCTGCGCCAAGCGGCGAAATATCAATACGTTTTAGTGACTCCGTAAAGCGTGCTTTGTCACGCTCAAGCATCCAAAAGTACGTCAGTAAGTGATGTGCAAATGAAATGGGCTGCGCACGTTGCAAGTGCGTATAGCCTGGCGCAATCGTTTCGACATGTTGCTCAGCTTGCGCTACAATCGTTTGTTGGAAGGCTGTTAGTAGCTCGATAATTTCGGTTACGCGATTTTTTAAAAATAAATGCATATCTGTTGCGACCTGATCATTACGGCTACGCCCTGTGTGGAGCTTGCCGCCGACTGGTCCGATTTCGTCAATCAGCATTTTTTCGAGATTTAAATGAATGTCTTCATTCGCCACCTCGAATACAAGCTCACCTTTTACTGCCTTATCCTGTAATGTCGCAAGCCCTGCTAAAATCGCAGTTACGTCAGCCTGCGGTAAAATACCGCACTTGCCAAGCATTGTGACATGCGCCACGCTGCCTGTAATATCCTCTAGTACGAGTTGTTGGTCAAAGCCGATAGATGCCCCAAACTCGTCCACCCAGCTTTCGGCTGATTTTTGAAAACGACCGCCCCATAATTTTGTCATTGCACGTCTCTCCTTACTTATTTACTGATGAGTTTACTACTGTTGGTAAGCCCCATAGCTCAATGAAGCCAACCGCCGAATCATGGTTAAACATATCTTCACGTGAGTACGTAGCGAGTTTTTCATTGTAAAGTGAATTTGGTGATTTACGTCCTTCTACAATGGCATGCCCTTTAAATAATTTAACGCGCACTGTACCGTTCACATACTGCTGTGTATCTTTTAAGAACGCTTGTAGGGAGTTGCGTAGTGGTGAGAACCATAAACCATCATAAATTAATTCCGTTAGTTTTTTCTCGATTACTGGTTTAAAGTGTGCCAGCTCTTTTACTAATGTAATGTCTTCAAGCTCTTTATGCGCCGTTAACAATACTTTTGCGCCTGGGATTTCGTATACTTCACGCGATTTAATACCAACTAAACGGTTTTCGACGTGATCAATACGACCAATGCCGTGCTTACCTGCAACTTCGTTTAAGGTTTGGATTAAGTCAGCTAATTTCATTGCCTCGCCGTTTAACATAATTGGCGTACCATTTTTAAACTCGATTTCTACGACTTCTACCGTATCTGGTGTTTTTTCTAATGGGTTTGTTAGGCCGTATGCTTCTTCAGGTGGTGCTACCCAAGGGTCTTCCATAATACCCGCTTCGTTGGCACGTCCCCATAAGTTTTGGTCAATTGAGAATGGTGAGTCTTTTGTTGCTGGCACTGGCACATTATGTTCAAGCGCGTATTCGATTTCTTCGTCGCGGCTCCATGCCCAGTCACGTACTGGTGCAAGCACCTCTAAGTCAGGGTTTAGTGCTTTAATCGAAACCTCAAAACGCACTTGGTCATTACCTTTACCTGTGCAGCCATGTGCGACAGCTTGTGCGCCTGTTTGATTGGCAATCTCTACTAATTTTTTAGAAATCAGTGGACGAGATAGCGCTGATACTAATGGGTACTTTTGCTCGTACCATGTATGTGCTTGTAATGAAATGAGTGCGTAGTTTTCGGCAAACTCATCTTTTGCATCTACCATATATGATTCAACTGCACCAACTTGCAGTGCTTTGTTTTTAATAAACTCAAGGTCTTTACCTTCACCAACGTCAAGGCATACTGCAATTACGTCCCAACCTTGTCCTTTTAAATAAGGAATTGCTACTGATGTGTCTAATCCGCCTGAATAGGCAAGTACTACTTTTTTTGTCATATTGTTTCCGCCTCCGTTGTTTTCGTTGTTCGTATCTTATCACGGTATAAAAATGAGCGCAAGTGTATTTTTATAAAAATATTTAACTTTTTTTATGAGCCAAACATTGAGGATACGCTGTTTCTCGCGTATGCATAAATATGCTTTATTATGCGTATGATATACTATGACTAAAAAAACAAGGAGCGAAACAAAATGTTTATTGATTTATCTATCCCACTAACAAACGACATGACAGTGTATGAGGGTGACCCTGCCGTTACCATTACCAAAGTGCATAACTATGCTACGCATACATGGGAGCTGCGCCAATTAACGCTCGGCTCGCATACAGGTACGCATGTGGATGCACCTTCTCATATGCATAAAGGGGCTAAAACATTAAGTGACTTACCTATCGAACGTTTTTGCGGTGTTGCACAAATTGTAAAACCGCATGAGCTATTCCCATGCGGCTGTGG
Organism: Lysinibacillus sp. BF-4; assembly: GCF_000743635.1. Lineage (NCBI taxonomy): Bacteria > Bacillati > Bacillota > Bacilli > Caryophanales > Bacillaceae > Lysinibacillus > Lysinibacillus sp. BF-4. Next base: position 6,615 of record NZ_JPUW01000053.1, read on the forward strand.
CTTGTTTTTTATCGAAGCGGCTGATATTACGTTACTGCCAAGGTTACTCGCAGCTCACCCGCGCTTTGTTGGTGGCGCGATTAGCGAGATGTTAGAGCGTGCTTTGCTTGCGGAAGGGATTATTACCTATACCGATTTAATTAATCTAGAGAAAGTCGGTAGTGCACCGTTTATGTTTTACGGCTTTCCGTTAGCGATTGCGGATGGCGACGGCTCACCTGTGCGTGCAGTCGCTCATGTTACAGCGCTCACTAAATAATTATCTACGCAAAAGGCAATGCTTAGCGCCTTTTTGCCTGTCACAAAGTCTACGGTCATTTGGTCGCCTTTAATCGCAAGTATGGTCCCTTCGCCTAATGTTTCGTGCACAAGGGTTGCGCCTTCTTTAAACAGCTCATTTTTATGCTGGCGCACATAGCGCTGTGCAGGCGTTACCTGGCGCGCAGGCTCTTTTGTTGTCACTTGTTTAATAAAACCTGATGGGCTATGCCCGTACGAATATAAATACAAGCGCTGTTTAGCACGCGTCATCGCCACATAAAATAAGCGGTAGGCTTCGTCTAATGCGGCACGATCACCTTTATCAAACGCTTTACGCTCTTGCATCGTTGGCACTTGCCCCTCTTGTAAATCAATCATAATGACTGTTTCGAACTCAAGCCCTTTGGATGAGTGGAAGGTAGACAGGGTGACAGCATCGCTCCCCTGTGCATCTTTTGAAGCGCGAATGGTTGCTGCGAGGTCGTCAAGTGTTTGGTAAAAGTCAACAAGGGTTGTGGCAGACGCGGCAATGAGCTGAATGGTCGATAAAATACGTAACGACGCCTCCTCATTTAGGCCCATAAACTCGATATAATTGTGCAGTTGTTGCTCATAGCCTAGCTCATACAATACCGTATCAATTGCCGCGCTTGGCGTTTTGTCTTGCAAAGTAGGAAAGATGCGCTCGCATTTTTCGAAGAAGGTAATTTGGTACGGCTTCATTTGTGGCAACGTACGCAAGGCTTGCCACAGGTTCATATCCTCGTCGCAGTTGCGTAAATTATCGTAATCTTTTTTGCGTAAATAGCCTTTAAAGCGTGTACCTAACGCTTCTAACACATGCATTTGTTTAACTTTTGTCACATAAGCAAGGCGTAAATAATTACGTAAATCTTGCATAATAAAGTGCGTAAAGAAACGCATATGCACATCCTTTACATAAAACGGGATGCCGCGCTGCGCTAATAAGTGAGCTACCGCAATGCTTGAAGCATTATTACGGTACAACACGGCTACGTCGCGGTAACTTTGCGCTTCTTCAATTACTTTTACGGTTTGTGCGAGCTGGCGCGCATGGGTGCTGTGATTGGTAATCGTGAGCTTGTCGCCACGCTTAGCATCGGTTACCATTTGCTTATCAAAACGCTCTGACACATGCGTAATAAAGGCATTAGCCGCCTGTACAATCGTTTGAGTTGAGCGGTAATTATGCGTCATCTTTTGCACAATGCCACCAGGGTACTTTTTGCTAAAGTCAAATAAGTTGCTGATGTCGCTCCCGCGGAAGCTATAAATCGTTTGATCATCGTCCGCTACCATATAAATATTTTGGTGTTGCTCCGCTAAAATTTGTACGATGCGGTGCTGTACTTCGGATGTATCTTGCGCTTCGTCCATTAAAATAAACGCATAGCGCGATTGAAATTCGTCGCGAATGGCGTTGTCTTCTTCGAGTAGGGCGAGTGCCTCGCTCAACATATCCTCGTAATCAATATAGCGCACGTCGCCGTTTTTCTTATATGCCTCGTAGGCTTCGTATACTTTTTCGGCTTGCTTAATAATTTCGACATCGCGTTGTTGCTCTAACTGACGCGGTGTAATACATAAGTTTTTGACAAGGGTGTGGTAGGACTCTAATGACTCTTTAATATCCTCCGTCGCAAACTCGCCCGTCACATCTTTATACGTGCGCGCTAGCCATTTGCCTTTGTCATCTACTAACTCAAAAGCCAATCCCTCGCGCTGCATATACGTCCTAAAAATACGGTACGCTAACGCGTGAATCGTCGAAAACTGTACACGCTGTGGCAAATGCGGAAACATCCGCGCAAAGCGTGCCTGCATTTCGCTCGCCGCTGCCTTACTAAAGGTTACCGCTAAAATTTGTTGCGGGGCGAGTGCTTTTTTTTCGATTAAATAGCCAATTTTGGCGATAGTTGTTGTCGTTTTGCCTGTACCTGGGGCCGCAAGTAAAAGGAGCGGCTCTCCGTAATGCTCACAGGCGATGCGTTGCTGTTCATTTAATGTGATAATTGTGCTTCACCTCTTACAGTAGTATAACAAAAAGAAGAAACCGCCGAGAGGGCGATTTCTTCACTTCGTATTGTTATAAAATTTGTTGTTGCCACTGCTGTAGCATATCCTGTGCTTTGGCAATTTCGATTTGCAGCGGCTTTTGTTCAGGGCGCAGACGTTTGCGTGCGGCATGAAGGGCTTCTTCTGCGCTTACGCTATAATTTAAGTTTTTGGTCATGGTGAGTAATTGCATAAAAATATAATGCTGTATGACATAATAACGCGCATTTAAAGGGTCTAGTGCAATGGCTTGCTCGATTAAACGTAGCGCAAGGAGCGGATGGCCGTTACCTCGTTGCACAGTTTGAGCAAAATGCCCCCAGTAAAGTGCTTGATTAGGGTTAAGACGAAGTGCTTCGGCATGTTGCGCAAATGCCTTGTCATACGCTTTAGTCACCCCAAAATACGTTGCCATTAAAAAATAGGCTTCTGCTTGTAGCGCGTCGTCACCTTGCTGTAAGGCTTCGACGGTTTCGCCAAATGCGTTAGCATCTTGTGTTGCGATAAGTTGGTAAAACGGGGCAAGCACTTTGTACTGCTCTGCGCCGTCCTCCGTAAATTGCTGTACTTTAGCATTAGCTACCGGCAAGTCAAGGTAGCCTAGCCCTACTAGTAAATTATAATGATTTTGCATAGCAATTGTTGCTGTGCCTGCCTTTACTGCCTGTTGCAATGCCTCAAATCCTGCTGCCATTTGCCCACTCGCAAATAATGCCTCCATTTGCTCCATACAATCCCCTCCTGTATTAGCTAATCCTATGCCAAAATATCGCTAATGACAAGCGCGATTAATGCACCAATCGCTAGCCACTTGGCCGCTTCGTCAATACGCTTTGACCACTTGCGTGTGACACGTATACCGATTTTTGTAGGCAGCGGGTATAATACACGCACGCGCCCCGTAATCATATCGCAAGCAATATGCGCTAGTAGCCCTGCTGTTACGCCATACGTTAGCGTATCAATCGCCACAAAGGTATGTAACAAAAATGCCACTACCCCTACAAATAACAGGGAATGCGTAATCGTACGATGCCCAAAGGTGTGCTTTAGCCACTTGGATAAAAACGGCACGCAGCGTCCTAGCTTAGCGTTTGGCTCATCAATATCTGGTACTAAACCCGCAAAGCCGCCAACTACCGCGCCTGCTACACTATTTGTTGCCACATAGCCCGCAAGTACGCCCGTTACAAAATGTGACTCCCAGCCCATACTACGTAACCTCCTACATCAAAAAAGCCGAATGGACACTAGCCCATTCGACCCGTTGCTTCTATTATATACGAAAACACGTTCTACTCAATGTTTTTTTGCCTACTGGCGTAGAAAGCCCGCGCGACCAAGTAAGCTTGCGCCAATGCCTACAAGTGCCACGCCCGCAATGCGGTTGAGCAATAGCTGTGAGCGCCCGCGCTTAAACCAATGTTGCACGCGGTAAATCAATTGTAAAAATACCGTATACCAAATGCATACGAGCACAATAAATAAGCTACCTAACAGGAGTGATTTAAGCATAACGCGGTCACCTGTATGGATAAACTGCGGCACAAAGGTTAAATAAAACAGCAGCACTTTTGGGTTAAATACGGTACTCATTAACCCTTCCGCAAAGCATTGGCGGTCCCCTTTCAGCTTACGTGTCGTCACGACTTCATAGTCTATTGGTTGCTTGGCAAGGAGTGAGCGGATGCCCAGGTAAATTAAATAGCCTGCACCTAACCATTTAATGACTTCAAATAGCGCTTGCGATTTGGCAATAATAAGCGATACGCCAAGCACGAGCGCACCGACATGTAAAAACTGCCCCACCACAATGCCATAAAAGGTTGCGTAGCCTTTGCTCATGCCCTGACTAAGTGCATTGTTTAACACTAAAATAAAATCTGGCCCTGGCGACAAAATAATGACAAGTGCCACACCAATAAAAATTAAATATTCTTCCATAGCCTACCCTCTTACTTTTGTAATTTTCAAATTAGTATAACGGAGCTTTTGGCTTTTGCCTAGATGCTTTATACTATTTAATAAGGAGGTCTTATAATGAAGAAAAAATTACTCGCGGGATTAGGTGCCATGACGGCATTGCACGTATATTTCGACCGTCTAGTTAAAGGTGGTCAACACAATAGCGCGCACGGAGAGTTTGAGTATGCCATCGTCCTTGGCGCAAAGGTCAATGCAGGCGGCGTGCCGTCCAATGCGTTAAAAAATCGCTTAGACGTTGCGCTCGACTACGCGACAAAATATCCGCACGTTACGCTCGTTGTTACAGGTGGGCAAGGTGCGGATGAAGATGCCACGGAAGCCTCGGTTATGCTTGCGTATTTAACGGAGCGCGGCTTAGACAGCTCACGTATTATCGTCGAAGATCAATCGACATCTACGTACGAAAACATTACCAATAGCCTTAAGCGCATGCCTGAGGTAACAGGTGTTACTATTATTACGAGTGACTACCACTGCGCGCGTGCTAAACTCATTGCGCGTCGCCTTGGTTTAGCGGTCAACGCACTACCTGCTGACACACCAAAAAGCATCCGCTTTAAGGTCATTCAACGCGAGCGTGTATTGCTTGCTAAAACAGCGATTATAGGTAAATAACCGATTGCCCCCTACCATAT
>NZ_JPUW01000054.1:0-11387 GCF_000743635.1 Lysinibacillus sp. BF-4
CTTTCCTATTATAGTTCGTCGAAGCCGTTATCCTCAACGTTCACTTTTACGTATTGACGTGATTTTTGTTCGAAGAAATCGGTTTTACCCATATCTACATCTTCATACGCTTTAATCCATTTCATTGGATTTTTGCGGTAGCCCTCGTATGGGCGCTCATAGCCCAGTTGGTTACAGCGCACATTCGTATAGAAGTAGACGTAGTCCTCAATGTCCTCATAGTCTAATCCTTCGATTTTATCACCAATAATCTCGCGTGCCCACTCCACTTCAAGTGCTGCCGCTTCTTTAAAGATTTCGATGACTTGTGCCTCACGCTCTTTTGTATCATACTCCGGAAACTCGTTTAAAATTTCCTTGTAGATTTTAATAAATAAATCTACGTGCAGTTGCTCATCACGGTTAATATAGTTAATCATTGTGCTTGAGGCAACCATTTTTTGATTGCGTGCTAAGTGATAGAAGAAGGCAAAGCCTGAATAGAAGAATAATCCCTCTAAAATAATATCATGCACGATTGATGTTAGTAAGTGGTCTACAGTTGGATTTTCGATGAAATCACGGTAGCCCTTAATCACAAAGTCGTTACGTTTTTCGAGTGTTGGCTCTGTACGCCAAAAGTCGAATGTTGCATCTTGTACGTCTTTTGTTGTGATGCTTGATAATACGTACGAATACGAGTGATTATGCACAACTTCTTGTTGCGCTAAAATAATCATTAAGGCATTTAGGCTAGAGTCCGTTAAATAATCCGCTACGCGCCCTGCATAGTCCGTCTGAATAGAGTCAAGTAAGGCAAGCAAGCCAATAATTTTTAAGAAGGCGTTTTGCTCATCCTTTGTTAGCTCAGGAAACTGTTTAACATCATTACTCATGTTAATTTCAAATGGTGTCCAAAAGTTACCTAGCATCTTTTTGTATTTTGGGTACGCCCAGCTAAAGCGGACGTCATCCCAGTTTAAAATATTAGACGAGCGCCCGTTAATAATACCTGTTGAGGCGTTGGGTGCTGTTTTGTCCATAATCGTGCGTTCGTGTACTTGCATTTGTTTTCTCTCCTTTTAGCTTTCGCATGAACTACAGTCAATTAATTCAACGGATGTTGAGCGTACATAATACGTCGTTTTGACACCGCTATCCCATGCATTTAAATGGAGTTGTAGTAAGTCCTTCGCCTTTACTGTATTTTGTACATACAGGTTAAACGAAATCCCTTGGTCAATATGGCGTCCGCGTGCCGCATTTTGTTTAACTGACCAGTTTTGGTCAATAAAGTACGCTGACTTGTAGAACCATGTCGTTTTTGCGTTTAAATCTGGTACTGTTACCGGAATTTTATAGTCCTTTTTCTCCTCAGAGTAGCTCTTTTGGAAAATTGGGTCGACTGAGGCCGTTGAGCCTGCAATAATCGCTGTTGTTGAGTTAGGGGCAACTGCCATTGTGTAGCCATTACGCATACCTTGTGTGGCAACTTTTTCTTGTAAGTCTGCCCATGCCTCGCCCTCGTAGCCACGCGCTGTAAAGTACGCGCCTGTTTGCCAGTCTGAGCCTTCAAATAATGGGTACGCGCCTTTTTCGGCTGCTAAGTCACTTGAAGCTTGGATCGTTAAGTAAGCGATTTGTTCGTATAGTTCGTCCGCAAATTGTACAGCTTCGTCACTTTCCCATGCGATTTCCTTTAGGGCAAGCAGGTGATGCCAACCAAATGTGCCAAGCCCGATACCACGGTAGCGTGCGTTTGTGCGCTCTGCCTGACGTACAGGAATGGTGTTAAGTTCAATGACATTATCAAGCATACGTACTTGAATTGGGATAACGCGTGCTAGTACGTCCGCTGGTACAGCGCGTCCTAAGTTAATCGAGCTTAGGTTACATACAACAAAGTCGCCTGCTTTGCGCTTTGTGACAATCAGACCGTCTTCAAGTTCAACTGACTCAAACTCCGTTGGGCTCATGTTTTGCGCAATTTCGGTACAAAGGTTTGACGAATAAATCATGCCTTCGTGTTTATTTGGGTTTTTACGATTGACTTCATCACGGTAAAACATAAATGGTACGCCTGTTTCGAGTTGTGAGCGCATAATACGCTTCATAATATCAATCGCAGGTACGACTGTGCGTGTTAGCTCAGGGTTTTCAACACATGCCGCGTACTTGTCGCGGAATGAGCCTTCACCGCGTTTTTCGTCGTAGTAATCTTCTAGGCTAAAGCCCATGACATTACGTACTTCATGCGGGTCAAATAAGTGCCAGTCACTACGCGCTTGTACGGCTTCCATAAAGATGTCTGGTAGGCAAAGCCCTGTAAAAATATCATGCGCACGCATACGCTCGTCACCATTGTTTAAGCGTAGGTCAAGGAAGGTAAATACGTCCTTATGCCATACATCAAGGTAAACTGCAATCGCACCTTGGCGCTGGCCTAACTGGTCAACGGATACGGCTGTATTGTTAAGTTGTTTAATCCAAGGGAGTACACCACTTGATGCGCCCTTAAAGCCGCGAATTGCCGACCCACGGCTACGGATTTTACCCATATACACGCCAATGCCGCCGCCAAATTTTGATAGTGTGGCTACGTCCGTATTTGAGTCATAAATACCTTGTAAGCTGTCGTCTACTGTATCAATAAAGCAGCTTGAAAGTTGACCATGTGTTTTACCTGCGTTCGCAAGTGTTGGTGTTGCCATCGTCATATATAAATTACTCATTGCCCAGTAAGCTTCTTGTACTTTAGCAATGCGGTTGTCTTTTTCGTCTTGCATTAAAATCATCGCAATGACCATAAAGCGCTCTTGCGGTAGCTCTACCGTTTGCTTGCTGTAATCACGCACCACGTAACGGTCAATAATTGTTTTTAGACCGATGTACGTAAATAATGTATCGCGCGCTGGCACGATGGTATTGGTTAATGTTGTTAATTCTTCAGGTGAGTATTTTTCAACAAGCACAGGTGAGTAAAGCCCTGCTGCTACATATTTAGCTAGGTTAACGCTAAAGCTCTCGTATACGTTGTCTGCCGCTACACCGCGCAAACTTGCTGCATCATGGTACAGTTTATGCAAATAAATATCTGCCGCTACAAACGTCCAGTACGGCTCTTCTTCGTCGATAAAGCCTAATGTTTGAAGCACCATCGCATCTGCCCACTCGCCGTAGGTTGCCGCTTCGTTTTTACGTAAAAAACGATCGGATTGGCGTAAAAATTGCTCAATTGCTTCCTCACCGTATTTTTCGGTAAGTGCGTCTACGCGTGCTGAAATACTTGTCATTGTTTTGATTGTCATAAAAAACCCTCCTAAAAATAAACGTACAGTAGTTGTACGGAACAAACGCTTGTCACAAAAAAACCATACACCTCAGCGGGTGCATGGTAAAAAAATGCATGGTTAAGAAATGGAAAAAAGGATTAAGTGAACTAGACAACGTAATCGCTCGCTTCCACTTCTCAATCCCCGAAGAGTGTGTGCTATTTGATAATCGGCAGGTCTACTGGCTCTCGAATCACCCTCCATCTACCCTTCCCGCTCATGCGCAGTGGCTCGTAGATTTCGTCATCGTTTACAGTTGCGGGGACAGCTTTGCGCAAATTTTTTGGCAAATTCCCTTTTTCAGCTCTATCGCTAGAGCACCGTATATCAAAACGTGTAATACTATATATAGTATGTGTTTGCTATTAACACTCTAGCATATTGTGTTTGGGCTGACAATAGTTCTTACTCACTTGATTACAAGTCAGACGTTTTCAAACTTTTTTAGTACCTCAGGCAGTCCATACCAGATGCGGGTTACACTTTGTGCCTCCGCAAATAATTGCTGATAAAAACGTCCGCATACATCGCGCAGCTGACGCAATTTTTTGTCCATTGGTACGATGCCGCGCCCAACGTCTGCCACGACAACATAAAGCGTAGCTTGTGCAGCTAAAGCACGCACATCTGTCATTAACGCCTCAACTACCGCATCCTCGTCACTTAAGTCCTGTGTCACGAGCCAGTCTTCTAAGCAATCGATAACAATGACAGGTGCGTCAATAGACGTCAGAGCTGTGCCAATCAACCAACTTGCATCCTTACCTTCTACGATTTTTTCGACATATGCGGTTTTGCCGCTATGTGCTCCTCCAATAAATACGTGCATCGTCGTGCCTCCTCAAAGTCTTGTTGGTGTTGCCAAATTAGGGTGTAAACTTGCTCATGCCCCGCGCTGTAATGCCAGTACGGGTGCTCTTTTGGGGCGAAGCGTTGCAGTAACGCACGCACTACGCCGCCGTGGGTCATAATAATTGTTTTATCACGCGCATTTGTTAAAAAACCTGCATAGACGCGCTGTAAAAAGTCCGCAAAATTTTCGCCGTTAGGCACAGGAGCGTACGGGTCATCTAGCCACGCGCAGTATGCGGCATTATGCTGTAATTGCGCGTACGTTTTGCCCTCAAAATCCCCAAAATCCAGTTCGCGTAAACGCGGCTCTTTAATGTATGTAGCATGCGGAAAATACGCCGCCGCTGTTTGGCGACAGCGCAGTAAATCACTACCAATGATCGTGTGCTGTGCATAGCTTTGCACGGGCAACGCCTGCGCTAGGATAGCATCATCTGTCCAACCAAGGTACTCTTTACGCGCGTTCATTGGTGTTTTGGCATGACGCATTAGGCGTAGTACAACAGCAGCACGAGCCATAATAGCACCTCCGCCCCTTCGATGTAAGCACCGAGTAAATCGCCTGAAATACCGTCAAAATTGCGCAGCGCAAAGCTACGGTAAATCACGACTGTTACGAGTAGTACAATGGCTAAAATAATAGGTAAAATACTAGCGCTCAACAATACAAATAGTGCAATAATCGCATTTAACTGAAACAGCGCAAAATAGGCTGTTTTTTTGTGCAGCTTTTGCATAAAGAAGTGCGCGATGCCTTTGTCTTTAGCCGGCTTAGTCGTTAATAAAAATAACAACATGCCGTTACGTGTCATAAATGGCAGTAAAATAAGCACCCACCAACTTACAACACCAAGCTGAAGCAACTCATAAAGCAAGGCGATTTTTAATAAAATTAAAAATACAAATGCCATAACGCCAAACGCACCAACACGCGGATCATCTAAAATCTCGTGGCGTTTTTGGATATCGCGATACGAGAAAAAGGCATCACATGTATCAATAAAGCCGTCTAAATGTAGCCCTCCTGTAATAATGGCACTTGTTAAAACGAGCGCTAACGCTACTAGTAATGGGGTGACATTAAAATGAGATAGGCCCCATAATACGGCATAATCTGCCGCACCAATCAGCATACCTAGCCATGCGAGGGTAATAAACATCCCTGTTACTGTGCGCTTTGTCAGCGGGATTTCGCGGTGCACAGGCACTACCGTAAAAAATTGCAGTGCTGCTAAAATACTATGCCACACACTAAGCCCCCCTTACTTCCACTGCTTGGCAATGCCCTCAGTTAACTCGTACGCCTCGTCTGCCTCGGCAACTAGCCACTGATGAATATCACCTAGCACTTTGCGGTAATGGTTAAGCTCATTATGACGTAAATCAGGCTCGTCAAATAATTCATTTGATACGACATAGAGCGTAATATCGCGGGTGCGGATGGTCGCTAAGGCATCTTTTACAATGCCGCGCGCCTCCTCTAAGCGCTCGCTACTATTAATTGTTTTGTTTTGCATTGGCATATACATCATATTTGTAAGCCACGTCGTGACACAGTCCCACAGTACTACGTCACCCTCGCGTAAAGTGCTCATTACTGCGCCAATACGAAGCGGGGCCTCGATGGTGTGCCATGTCATGCTTTGACGCTCTCTATCTTGTTGATGGCGTGCGATGCGTTGTTTCATTTCACTGTCCATTGCCACACCAGACGCCATATATACAAGGCGTCCTTCAGGCGTATAGCTATTACTCGCTAACGCCTCCGCAAAGGCAGATTTACCACTGCGTACACCGCCTGCAATAAATACTAGTTTCAACGTAATCCCTCCCATAAAATATGTAGCGCTACAACAATCCCTGCGCCAATAATTGTAAAGCCTAGTGTTGCGATATGCATGTGCGTAATCACTTTTTTAATATGTGCGCGCGTGAGTGGTACTTGCTTTTCGCCCATAACTTGACGATAGCTCGTCACGCCCTCGTATTGATTATAACCCCCAAGCTGAATGCCTAGCTGAACGGCTGTTGCCGCTTCTAAGTAGCCACTATTTGGGCTTGGGTGCACCTTCGCATCACGCCACCAGCGCGTAAGGCGTTGTTTGAGCGTTTGCGGTGTTTCGTTTTTAGTCAATAGGACAATAAGTAGCCCTGTAATACGGCTTGGGATGTAATTAACAATGTCGTCAAGCACAGCCGAGCACGTACCAAATGTTGCGTACTTGTCATTTTTATACCCGACCATAGAGTCTAGGGTGTTAATGGCTTTATATGCCCATACGCCCACTGCGCCAAATAACAGCGCATAAAAAAGAGGTGCCGTAACACCATCGCTCGTATTTTCGGACACGGTTTCTACCACGCCGCGCACGAGCTCGCCTTCCTCAAGGTGCATCGTATCTCGCCCTACAATCCACGACAGTTTAGTACGTGCCTCTTGCCAATCTCCTGCCACAATTGGCGTATACACAGCCATTGCCGCTTCCTTTAGGCTCTTTTGCGCTAATGCTGTACCAATGAGTACAACCTCTGTCGTAAAGCCTAACCAAAAGTGAATGCGGTAGGTTACGACCATAATTGCCCCTACTACAAGTACTGTTACCCCAACTGTACAAAATGTTAGCACAGCTCCCTTTAACCTACGATGCTCACCATGATTGAGCCGCTTTGTTAGCGCACTAATGAAGTTGCCAATAAAGCGTACAGGGTGTGGCAGTTTTGGCGGGTCACCTACTACCCAATCAAACACTACCGCAAGCAGCGTTGCCCATACAAAAATTAACGCCATGTACCAGCACCCACCTCTTTTTTATACGCGCGAATGGCCGCAAGCATCGTTTGGTAAACCCCATGCCCAATTAATTTGCCTAGCTCCGTAATAGGCCCTGCATATTGTTGGTAGCTCCCTTGTTGTGAGCTCGCCACAAGTACACTATCTGTCGATGTACCCGTTGCGAGGGTGTGGGTTTCTGGGTCGAGGATGTTTTCGGTAAAAAGTGCTTTTGTTTTAGCCTCCGTTGCCGAAATTAACCCTTGCAGTAACGCCTCGTCGGATAGTTTAGCGTCCACGAGCACCCACATATTAATTGTGCCCACGTGATAGGTTTCGCTGCGCAAAAGCGCCCGTGTAATGTCTACCGCATTGCCAAGCCCTGCTGTAACCATTACCGTCAGGCTTAACTCGCCATGCGTAAACGTACGAATGACCGCATGTTTAGCGTAAACTGCCGTCATCATCGCCACCGTTTCTTCTATTATAAAGCCGTGCGCTGTTAAATAACGTGTGTACTCGGCGTGGGGATCGCGCTCATCATAACTTTTTGGTACTGAACGGTTCACAAAGTTCTGATAATAGCCGATGCCCGCATTGATCATTGCCGACGACGCCACCTTCATTGGTGCTGGCGCACGAAAAATAACGCAATCTGCGGTTTGTTGTATCGTCATTGCCACTCCCCCAAAATGTTTCTGTGCTAAGTTTACCATGATTTATAACGAAGCAACAGATGACCTTAGTTGACAACGGGCGGATTATGTGAAAAAATACAGAAAACTGACGACCGTTCGTAAAGGAGAGGATAGTATGAATAAATATTGGTTTATGGTGCTACTTGCAGGGTTAGTTGAGATCATTTGGGTAGTAGGTTTAAAGCATGCCGACAGCGTCGCTACATGGGGCGTAACAGTTATCGCCATTATTGCGAGCTTTTATTTTTTACTTACTGCTATGGCTCACTTACCTTCTAGCACCGTCTATGCGATGTTTACAGGCATTGGTACAGTAGGTACGGTGCTAACCGAAATTTTTATTTTTAACGAACCCGCACATGCGATTAAACTTGTGCTACTTGGTACATTAGTTATTGGCATCATCGGGTTACACCGCGTTACTGGGGAGGTGGCATAATGGCTTGGATTGCCTTATTAATTGCTGGGATTTGTGAAGTAGGCGCAGTTTATAGTATGAACCGTGCCGCCCATAAAAAAGTAGATGGCTATATTTTTATGATTGTATTTTTCGGGGCGTCGCTTGCCTTACTGTCGTATGCGATGCGTACCATCCCAATGGGTACAGCCTACGCCATTTGGACAGGTGTTGGCACAGCAGGCGCTACGATTATGGGTATGTTGCTGTTTAATGAAGCCAAAGATTGGCGTCGCTTTTTATTTATTGGCATTATTATTGCCTCTGTTGTAGGCTTAAAACTTGTTGGTTAAGGAGGGATTACACTGAAGAAGGAAGAAATCGCACGCGCAGCACTCGACTGCTTTACAGATAGGGGCTATGAAGGCGCATCGCTCGCACAAATTGCGGAAGCGGTAGGCTTAAAAAAGCAATCGCTGTACGCCCATTTTGCGGATAAGGACGCGATATTTTTAGCGGCCCTGAGCTACTCTAAAGCACAGGAACTTCGTTTTTACGAACAGTTTTTTGCGCAAAGTGAAGGTGCACTTGCCGATGTATTACAGCGTTATTTAACCGAACTTGCTACGCACTTTCGTACATCGCGTGCCCAACAATTTTGGCTGCGTATGAACTTTTACCCGCCACAGCACCTTGCGGCTACCGTCGAACAAGAGGTCGAAAGCATTTACCTCGCGAGTGAACAGTATTTTGTGGCGCTTTTCACCAAGCACAAGCAAGCGCTTGCGGTAACACCACTCGTTGCGGCAGATGCCTTTATTGCGCTTACTAATGCTTTGCTAACAGATATTTTATACAATACCCCACAGGCCGTTGCTACGCGTAGAGTTGAAGCGAGCTGGCACGTCTTTTATACAGGCATAAAAAAATGAGATGCTCACTTGGGCATCTCATTTTTGTGGTTTGCTTTCCACTCTTTATGTTGCTTTGTAACCGCCTTATAGCGCATTACAGAGCCAATAATAATAAACACCCAGCTGACGGCTACAATGCCGAGCTTCATGTTTTTTGTTTCTGCTGGAATAATATTTAAAACTGTCAGCGCAAATAGCACAATACCAAAGGCCGAAATCCCAAAACCAATTAACATTTTATTCAACGTACTAACCTCCCACTCCGTAGTGTAACGCAAAACGCACACACCGACAACTGCGGCATGTGCGACTGGCTTATGCAGTTACATTTGAGAAGAACTCTGCGTAAAGTGCTTGTAAAATTTGGTTTTCGTACATCTGCATAACCCCAAACACTAAGCTCACTTCAGACGAGCCTTGGTTAATCATTTCGATGTTAGCCCCTGTATGTGAAATTGCTGCAGCTGCGCGTGCCGCAAGCCCCGTATTATGGCGCATGCCCTCACCTACAATAACAATCATCGAGAAGCCATGACGGAACTCCACATCATCCGCAAGTAACTCCTCTTTCACACGGCGTAAAATGCGTGCTTCCATATCATCTGATAATTGATCTGAGCGCATAATAACCGAAATATCATCTAAGCCTGATGGCGTATGTTCATAGGAAATATTTTCGTCCTCTAAAATGTGCAGTAACTTACGACCAAAGCCGACTTCACGGTTCATTAAATACTTAGATACGTATAAAATTGAGAAGCCATTATCTGCCGAAATCCCCGTCACAGGACGACCACTTGACGAACGTTTTGATACAATGCGTGTGCCTGGTGCTGTTGGGTTATTCGTATTTTTAATGTTTACAGGTACACCCGCTTTAAAGACAGGCATTAACGCCTCGTCATGGAACACCGAAAAACCAGCGTAAGATAATTCACGCATTTCGCGGTACGTAATCTCTTTAATCTCTACTGGGCAATTAACGACTTTTGGATTTGCCGAAAATACGCAGTCCACATCTGTAAAGTTTTCGTACATATCAGCACGTACAGCTGCCGCAATAATCGAGCCTGTAATATCCGAGCCACCGCGGTCAAATGTACGCAGTGTGCCGCCCTTTGTATAGCCAAAGAAGCCAGGGTAAACAATAATTTCGTCCGTATCAGCAAGCTTAGCTAAATTATCATACGCCTCTTGCATCGCATACGTACGCTCTGGTAAATCATTAACCACAAGTGAGTTAAGCGGGCTCTCGTAGCGCGCCTTCATACCAATGCTCGAAAAATACGCCGCAATCAACTTAGCGTTATTATCCTCGCCACTTGCTTTAATATTATCAATAAATAGCTCTGTGTTTGTTTGGTCTACTTTAATGCGCTCATGTAAATCCGCCTTGATTACCTCACAAATCGCCTCGTCTAGCCCAAGCCCTTGTGCAATCGCGCGGTAGCGTGCTACAACTGCCTCGATTTTTTCGTCTACGGCAACGTCTTTTAATGTGGCATCCGCAAGGTCAATTAGTAAATCTGTAACCTTAACATCCTCGCCTGTGCGCTTACCTGGCGCTGATACCACCACAATTTTACGCGCTGGATCACTTTGCACAATACTTGCTACCTTTTTAATTTGCTCTGCACTCGCTACTGAAGTACCACCGAATTTACATACAATCATCATTATCATTTCCTTACTTTTTTTATTATAGTGTACGCCTTAGAAAAACATTTGCTTTTACACAGTGTACAAACTATGTGTTTTTTCGTCAATACCATTTGTGTAACTGTTCATAATTTAGGCATAAATTCTGTATATTTGTACTATTATAGTAGTAATGTGTGCAATAGTTAAGTCTTTTTCGAAAATTTAGTATAGTATGCACAATCGTACGATGGTACAATGCCTATGTACGAAGTGGAGGGGTTAGTATGGGGAAGTTAACAAAGCGTAATATTTTATGGGTCATTCCGATTGGGATTATGATTATCTTCTTTATTATGTTTGGACCAAAAAAACAAATTACAGATAATGCGTACATTCAGTATGTGCAAGGCAGTACACTCGACGCATTGGGCACAAAAACGCTCGGCTCATTAGCGGATAGCTGCGAAAACGCCAAGTGGATTTATTTCGAAACCTCAAAAAATCAGGATGTGGTGGAGTTGCAAGGTGACTGCGCGTATGCGGATGGCAAGGATACCAAAATCCAATTTTTAGTGGACGATGAGCGTACCGAAATCCGTACAGGTGCGATGCTGCTCGACAATAAACAGCTGACGCCTGAGGAGCGCGATGACAAGCTCCATCAACTATTACAATAAGCAAAAGCGCACAATGCAACGGCTAAGCCCTTGATGTTGTGCGCTTTTTTGGTGCTGTTTATTTTAGATCGAGCGGAAACAAAATCGTTTCCTCCTTAGGCTATCCAGTCAAACTGCTTTGCTTTAC
>NZ_JPUW01000055.1:0-10100 GCF_000743635.1 Lysinibacillus sp. BF-4
TTTGAGCGGAGGCTTTTTTATGTTTCGCACAAAGTTGTGTACAACACAAAACAAATTTCAAAAAGCATAGTACTTTCTGTTATACTAGTTTAGATTAAAAAAGACATTTTCAAAAAAAGTTAGGAGCGACTCACTATGAGCAAAGTATATGTATTTGATCACCCGTTAATTCAACATAAATTAACACATATCCGTGATATTAACACAGGCACAAAAGAATTCCGTGAATTGGTTGATGAGGTTGCAACATTAATGGCCTTCGAAATTACACGCGAACTACCATTAGAGGACAAAGTAATTAACACACCAGTAACTGAAATGACTTCTAAAGTATTAAGCGGTAAAAAAATCGGTATCGTGCCAATCTTACGTGCAGGTATCGGTATGGTTGAGGGTGTACTAAAACTAATCCCAGCAGCTAAAGTTGGTCACATTGGTTTATACCGCGACCCTAAAACATTACAACCAATTGAGTATTATGCAAAATTACCAGCAGACGTAGCAGAGCGTGAGTTTATCGTTGTAGACCCAATGCTTGCAACAGGTGGCTCGGCAATTGAAGCAATCAACTCACTTAAAAAACGCGGTGCCATTAACATTAAATTTATGTGTTTAATCGCAGCACCAGAAGGCGTTAAAGCATTACAAGAAGCGCATAATGACGTGGATGTTTACATCGCAGCATTAGACGAAAAATTAGACGACCATGGTTACATCGTTCCAGGACTTGGCGATGCTGGCGACCGTTTATTCGGCACGAAATAAAAAAGAGCGTTCCCTATGAGAGTAGGGGGCGTTTTCTATATTACAAAAAGGTAGGGATAACAGATGAAAAAGTGGAAGGTAATGACGATTTTTGGTACGCGTCCAGAGGCAATTAAAATGGCGCCGCTTGTGCTAGAGCTTGAAAAACACCCAGAGGAAATTGAATCTATCGTGACAGTAACGGCACAGCACCGTCAAATGCTAGATCAAGTGCTCACAACTTTTGAAATTAAGCCCGATTATGATTTAAATATTATGAAGGATCGTCAAACATTAATTGACGTAACAACAAATGCCTTACAAGGGCTAGATAAAGTAATGAAGGAAGCGAAGCCTGACATCGTATTAGTGCACGGTGATACAGCTACTACCTTTATCGCAAGTCTTGCGGCATTTTATAACCAAATTGCGATTGGTCACGTTGAAGCGGGCTTGCGCACTTGGAACAAATACTCACCATACCCAGAAGAAATGAATCGTCAGCTAACAGGTGTAATGGCAGATTTACACTTCTCACCAACTGACAAGTCGCGCCAAAATTTATTAGACGAAAATAAAAACGACGCTACGATTTTTGTGACGGGCAATACAGCGATTGATGCATTAAAAACGACAGTAAGCGAAGACTATACGCACCCAGTACTTGACGCTATTGGTACGGACCGCATGATTTTATTAACTGCACACCGCCGCGAAAACTTAGGCGAGCCAATGCGTAATATGTTTAAAGCAATTAAGCGTTTGCTTGCGGAGCATGATGACATTCAAGTGGTATACCCAATGCATATGAATCCAGTGGTACGTGAAACAGCAAATGAAATTTTAGGTGATGACCCACGCATTCATTTAATTGAACCACTTGAAGTTTTTGATTTCCATAACTTTGCGTCACAGTCGTATATGATTTTAACAGATTCAGGTGGTATTCAAGAGGAGGCTCCGTCACTTGGTAAGCCTGTAATTGTGCTACGTGATACAACAGAGCGTCCAGAGGGAATTGAAGCGGGCACGTTAAAACTTGCGGGTACAGAGGAAGAAACGATTTATGCACTCTCTAAGGAGTTACTTGTCAACAAAGATGCTTATAATTTGATGGCAAAAGCGTCAAATCCGTATGGTGACGGTCATGCGTCTGAAAGAATCGTGAAAGCGCTTTTACAATTCTTGAAAAAAGACGAAAATAAATAATTTGCACGAGCAACAGAAAAACAGTATTTTCGATGTGTATTTCGTGGTAAGTAAGTTGTTTTTTGCGTGATTTTATATGGTATCATAGAGATTGTGAAGCATAACACAATTTTGTCAACAATTTGACAAGAAAAATAGGCTTGTGAAGTTTTTCTCTAGAACTAATTGACTTCAAAAACCTACTATTGTATGCTTACAAAGGGTATTATTGATAACGTTTTTTATTACTGCAAAGTTGTGAAAACGCTTATCTCATCTAAGTTTCACACTGTTCATGCAGTTGAAACAGGTAAAAACAGTTCGCATTTTGCGTCTGGATTATTGACGTCCACATGCAGGCGGAAGTTGCATAGTATCCCAGCATTTCTACAAGAATCTGCAAGGGATTCTCTACTATACTTCACTTCCACACCGCTTGAGTAGGTAACTACTCGTTTCTGATTTCACTAAGTGGTCATCAAATTTACCCAAGTATTACGATAAAAAAACGATTCAGGAGACGACAAACAAATGCTAGATTTGCATCACATTTTTACTATGCAGAAAAGAGCGTTATTTTTTTTGCTCGCAATTTGCGCGATCGGCTGGACGGCTACATCTTATGAAACCGTATTTGCAGGCATCGCACTTGGTGCATTGTTTGGCACGTACAACTTCTGGATTTTAGTACGTCGTATGGATAAGTTTGACCGTTCCATAAGTGAAGGGACAAAAACAACATCGCTCGGCACATTGCTTCGCTTTGCGTCAGGTGTTGCAGCAGTCGCATTAGCTATGACCATACCAGAACACTTTAATGTAGCAAGTACGGTAATTGGGCTGATGCTTCCATACGCTTTCCTCTATTTAGAGCGAATCGTATCTCATTTAAGGAACCACTAACATGTGCATTAGAAAGAGAGGTGAATTGCAAAAATGGATCACATATCACCATTAAAAGAGGTTAATATTTTAGGTTTACCTTTAGTATTTAACTTATCTACAATTATGATGCTTCTTGTTTCAGCAACAATTGTATTTTTAATCGCATTTATTTGTACGCGTAATCTACAAATGAAGCCAACAGGAAAGCAAAACTTCATGGAGTGGGTAATGGACTTCGTTAAAGGCATTGTTAAAAGTAACATGGACTGGAAAACGGGCGGTCGATTCCACGTTTTAGGGTTAACACTTATTATGTTCATCATCGTATCGAACTTACTAGGTTTACCATTCTCTATTGCGTATGATCACGTGCTATGGTGGAAATCACCAACAGCAGACCCTACAGTTACAATGTCTCTAGCTGTAATGATTTTATTACTTACACATTATTATGGAGTAAAAATGCGTGGTACTGGAAATTACGGAAAAAGTTTCTTCCAACCAATGTCATTTATGTTCCCGTTAAAGCTTGTTGAGGAGTTTGCGAATACGCTAACACTTGGTCTACGTCTTTACGGTAACATTTACGCAGGTGAGATTTTAATCGGGCTTATCGCAGGTCTTGCATCAGCAGGAGCTATGGGATTCCTAGGTGGTATTATCCCAATGATGGCTTGGCAAGGTTTCTCTATCTTCATCGGCTTTATCCAAGGTTTCATCTTTACAATGTTAACGATGGTTTATATTGCTCACAAAGTGAGTGACGACCATTAATATAATAGGTAGGTAACTACTTATAAAAAACAAAAAAACAAACACTTCCAAGGAGGAAATTTAACAATGGGTTTATTAGCAGCGGCAATCGCAATTGGTTTAGGTGCACTTGGTGCAGGTATTGGTAACGGTCTTATCGTTTCAAAAACAGTAGAAGGTATCGCTCGTCAACCAGAAGCACGTGGCGTTCTTCAAACTACAATGTTCATCGGGGTTGCATTAGTTGAGGCATTACCGATCATCGCAGTAGTAGTAGCATTCATCGTAATGAACAAGTAATAACTAATTTAATTAAGTCGGCGGAGAAGATTCAACTGAGGACGCTTCGCCTTTCCTATTAATTACGAACATTAGATGGCAACATCATTTCTATAACGTTTTACCTTAAATGAAAACAATTGAAACATTATTTTATATGCTCTTGAAGGGAGTGAAACAATCGTGGTATTAGATTACTTAGTTTTAGGTGCAGGTTTTGATCTTAACAAACTGAACCTAGGTGATGCTTTAGCGACAGTTGTGATCTTCGGTATTTTAATGTTACTTCTTAAAATAGTTGCATGGGGTCCATTAATGGGCATGATGCAACAACGTGAAGAATTCGTAGCGAGCGAAATCAACGAAGCTGAAAAAGCACGCAAAGAAACTCACAAACTATTAGAAGAACAAAAAGCGCTTCTTAAAGAAGCACGTACTGAAGCACAAACGATTGTTGAAGGCGCGAAGAAACAGAGCGAGCTACAAAAAGAAGAAATTCTTGAAGCTGCACGCACTGAAGCTACACGTTTAAAAGAATCAGCTGTACGTGACATCGAAACAGAAAAAGAAAAAGCTATCGCAGCAGTTCGACAAGAAGTTGTATCGTTATCTGTATTAGCAGCATCTAAAGTTCTTGGTAAAGAAATTTCTGAGAATGATAACCGTGCGTTAATCGAAGAAACGATTGCGAAGGCAGGCGAAGCGAAATGACTCAGTCAATCGTAGCTAAACGCTACGCTCAAGCACTATTTGAGCTGGCAAAAGGGCAAGGCCAACTTGCTGAAGTAGGTTCTGATTTACAGGAAATCGTTAAAGTAGCTAAACAATCACCTGATTTTTTAGCAGTGCTTGGCGCACCAAAAATCACAATCGAAAAAAAGAAGCAAATGGTAACGCAACTGTTCGCAGGTGCAACACCAACGGTTCTTGACACACTTCAACTATTAGTTGATAAAAAACGTATTACTGAAGTAGGCGCTATTGCCGAAGTTTACAGTGAACTTGCAGCTAATGAGCAAGGCTCTGCAAACGCAGTAGTATACTCAACACGCGAACTTACAGCTGAAGAGCGCGAAAGCATCTCAACAGCATTTGCTAAACGTGTTGGCAAACAAACATTAACAATTACAAACGAAATCGACCCATCATTATTAGGTGGTATTCGTGTTCAAATCGGTAACCATATTTTTGACAGCACAGTGCTTGCAAAGCTTGCGCGTCTTGAAAATGAGTTAATCGGATAATATTAAGAAATGTGAGAGGTGACAAACATGAGCATCAAGGCTGAAGAAATCAGCGTGCTGATTAAGCAGCAGATTGAAGGTTATCAATCTGAATTAGAAGTAAGCGAAGTAGGTACAGTTATCCGAATCGGTGACGGTATCGCTCTTGCTCATGGCCTGGACAACGCTATGGCTGGAGAACTTTTAGAGTTCTCTAACGGTGTTATGGGTATGGCACAAAACTTAGAAGAAGGTAACGTAGGTATCGTTATTCTAGGACCATACACTGACATTAAAGAAGGCGACAGCGTAAAACGTACTGGCCGTATTATGGAAGTTCCTGTTGGGGAAGAATTAATCGGACGCGTAGTAAACGCATTAGGTCAACCAGTTGATGGTCAAGGCCCGATTAATACAACAAAAACACGTCCTATCGAAAGCCCAGCTTTCGGTGTAATGGCACGTAAATCAGTTGACGAACCACTACAAACTGGTATTAAAGCGATTGACGCTCTTGTACCAATCGGTCGTGGACAACGTGAATTAATCATCGGTGACCGCCAAGTTGGTAAAACTTCGGTAGCTATCGATACAATTCTTAACCAAGGTGACCAAGATATGATTTGTATCTACGTTGCAATTGGTCAAAAAGAATCTACAGTTCGTGGTGTTGTTGAAACATTACGTAAAAACGGTGCATTAGACTACACTATCGTAGTAACAGCTTCTGCATCACAACCAGCACCATTATTATACCTAGCTCCTTACGCTGGCGTATCAATGGCGGAAGAGTTCATGTTACAAGGTAAACACGTACTTATCGTTTATGATGACTTATCTAAACAAGCAGCGGCTTACCGTGAACTTTCATTATTATTACGTCGTCCTCCAGGTCGTGAAGCTTACCCTGGTGACGTATTCTACTTACACAGCCGTTTATTAGAGCGTGCTGCGAAGTTAAACGAGTCTTACAACTCAGGTTCTATTACAGCTTTACCATTCGTAGAGACACAAGCGGGCGATATCTCAGCATATATCCCAACAAACGTTATCTCTATCACTGATGGTCAAATCTTCTTACAATCTGACTTATTCCACTCAGGTGTACGCCCAGCAATCAACGCTGGTCTTTCAGTATCACGTGTAGGTGGTTCGGCTCAAATTAAAGCAATGAAAAAAGTTGCGGGTACACTACGTCTTGACTTAGCTGCATTCCGTGAGCTTGAATCATTCGCTCAATTCGGTTCTGACTTAGATAAAGCAACACTTGCTAAACTAGAGCGTGGTAAACGTACGGTTGAAGTTCTTAAACAAGACCTAAACAAACCACTTAAAGTTGAAAAACAAGTTGCTATTTTATATGCATTAACTCGTGGTCATTTAGATGATATTCCAGTACAAGACATCGTTCGTTTCGAAGGTGAAATGTTAAGCTGGTTAGATTCAAACCACACTAACGTTTTAGATCACATCCGTTCTACAAAAGAACTTGCGCCAGATGCAGACATGACAGCAGCAATCAACGCTTTCAAGAAAACATTCGCAAAATCTGAATAATAATTAAAAGCTCTTCATACCGTTTATACGTGAGGAAGTTGGAGGATCTTGACGCAGTGTGCTTGCACACGTAGGAAAGAACCGAAACGGCTGAACGTATGGTATGAAAGAGCTGGATACCGTTAAAAGCTACGTTCACCGTTCAGACCAGCACATCGTTGGAAAATTCGGTATGAACGAAGCAACGCAAAAAATTATTCAATAAATATGTTCAACACCATCTACTAATTACCGCTGCAGAGGTAGTTAGTTGATGTGTGTAAAAGAACATTTATGTAGATGATGAACAAAAAACAATAAGGTGGTGAAATACCAGTGGCAAACTTACGTGATATCGAAATGCGTATAGTATCGACTAAGAAAACAAGTCAAATTACTAAAGCGATGCAAATGGTTTCAGCTTCTAAGCTAAACCGTGCTGAGCAAAACGCAAAAAAATTCGTTCCCTATATGGAAAAGGTACAAGACGTAGTTGGTGCAATCGCATCAGGTACGAAAGACAGCGGTCACCCAATGTTAACGGTTCGTCCAGTTAAAAAGACAGCTTATCTTGTTATCGGTTCTGACCGTGGTTTAGCAGGCGCGTATAACTCTAGTGTTTTACGTAAAGTGCAAGCTACATTAAACGAACGTCATAAATCTAAGGATGAGTACGTTATTCTAGCAGTTGGCCGTGTTGTGCGCGATTACTTCGTTAAACGTGATCACAACGTTATCGGTGAAATTGTTGGATTATCTGACCAACCTACATTTGCTGACATCAAAGACATCGCTCGTAAGGCTGTTGGTATGTTCACGGATGGTACGTATGACGAGCTTTATATGTACTACAATCACTTCGTAAGTGCGATTGCAAATGAAGTTACGAAGAAAAAGCTTTTACCATTAACAGATATTGCGCCAGCAGGTACAACTGCTTCTTACGAATTCGAGCCATCAGGCGAAGCAATTCTTGAAGTGTTACTTCCACAATATGCGGAAAGCCTAATTTACGGTGCATTATTAGACGGTAAAGCAAGTGAACATGCTGCTCGTATGACAGCTATGAAGAGTGCAACAGACAATGCTAGTGAGTTAATCGATGATTTATCACTTTCATATAACCGCGCGCGTCAAGCCGCAATTACACAAGAAATTACAGAAATCGTTGGTGGAGCTGCAGCCTTAGAATAGGCCAGCTTCCCAATGTCGTATAAGGTATTAGCTACAATAAGCTATATACCAATCGATAAGGAGGGTACACAGTAAATGAATAAAGGACACGTTCTACAAGTAATGGGTGCGGTAGTTGACGTTAAGTTCGAAAACGGTAAATTACCAGAAATCTTTAACGCATTAACTGTTGAGATTAAACGTCCAAATGAAGAAGCACAACTTCTATCATTAGAAGTAGCACTTCATTTAGGTGATGATGCTGTTCGTACGATTGCTATGTCATCTACAGATGGCTTACAACGCGGAGCAGAAGTTACAGACTTAGGAAAAGCTATTTCTGTACCAGTTGGTGAAGTTACATTAGGTCGCGTATTTAACGTACTAGGTGACATTATTGACTTAGGTGAAGAAATTCCAGCTAGCGTACGTCGTGATTCAATTCACCGCGAAGCGCCAAGTTTTGAACACTTATCAACTACAGTTGAAATCCTAGAGACAGGTATCAAAGTAGTAGACTTATTAGCACCATACATCAAAGGTGGTAAAATCGGTCTATTCGGTGGTGCCGGCGTAGGTAAAACAGTATTAATCCAAGAATTAATCAACAACATCGCACAAGAGCACGGCGGTATCTCGGTATTCGCAGGTGTAGGTGAGCGTACTCGTGAGGGTAATGACTTATTCTACGAAATGAGTGACTCTGGTGTAATCAAGAAAACAGCAATGGTATTCGGTCAAATGAATGAGCCACCTGGTGCACGTATGCGTGTAGCATTAACTGGTTTAACAATGGCTGAGTATTTCCGTGATGAGCAAGGTGCAGACGTACTTTTATTCATCGATAATATCTTCCGTTTCACGCAAGCAGGTTCTGAGGTTTCTGCCCTATTAGGTCGTATGCCTTCTGCGGTAGGTTACCAACCAACACTTGCTACTGACATGGGTAAATTACAAGAGCGTATCACGTCTACAGACAAAGGTTCTGTTACTTCGATCCAAGCGATCTACGTACCAGCCGATGACTATACTGACCCGGCTCCTGCAACTACTTTCGCCCATTTAGATGCAACAACTAACTTAGAGCGTAAATTATCTGAGATGGGTATCTACCCAGCGGTTGACCCATTAGCTTCTACTTCACGTGCGCTTTCACCAGAAATCGTAGGCGAAGAACACTACGGTGTTGCTCGTGGCGTTCAACAAACGTTACAACGTTACCGCGAATTACAAGATATCATTGCTATCTTAGGTATGGATGAGTTAAGTGATGAAGACAAGAAAACAGTTGACCGCGCTCGTCGTATTCAATTCTTCTTATCTCAAAACTTCCACGTAGCTGAACAATTCACTGGTCAAAAAGGTTCTTATGTACCAGTTAAAGAAACAGTTCGTTCATTCAAAGAAATCCTTGAAGGTAAGTATGACCATTTACCAGAGGATGCTTTCCGTCTAGTAGGTTCTATCGAAGAAGTAATCGAAAAAGCGAAAAGCATGGGCGTAGAGGTATAATACTAGGTACGGAGGAGGAAAACATATGAAGACAGTAACAGTCAATATTGTCACTCCCGACGGCCCTGTATACGATTCAGACGTATCAATGGTAATTGTGAAAACAACTTCTGGTGAGATGGGTATTTTAGCAGGCCATATTCCAATGGTAGCACCACTTGCAGTTGGTGCGGTTAAGCTAAAAAAAGCTGACAACAAAGAAGAGTTAGTAGCAGTTAGCGGCGGCTTCGTTGAAGTGCGACCAGATAAAATTTCGATTTTAGCTCCTGCTGCTGAAGTAGCAACTGATATCGATGTTACGCGTGCCAAAGAAGCATTAGCTCGTGCCGAACAACGCATGGCTAAGAAACAAGCTGACCTTGACGCAACACGCGCTGAATTAGCTTTACAACGTGCGATGAATCGTATCCGCGTTCATGAGGGTAATATCTAATATGTACAAAGAGCGTCCCATTTCGGGGCGCTCTTTTTTTATAAGGAGGACAATGAAATGGATGTGTATCATGCACTAGGGCAAGAGGCATTAATTAGCTTAATTGCACATGTCTTTTTTATCGCAGTTGCTTTTTTTGCGTTACAAGCACTGCGTCTTGATCAAATTGTTAAACAAAATCGTGTCTTTCAGGTACAACTGTTATATATTTTTATGAGTATTGCACTCGGCTCATTAGTAGCACAATTCTTTTTACTTGTGTCACGCTGGTCACAGCAATTACCTTATTTGTTTTAGTCAAGTCAGCCACTAGAAATATTTATCAAAAATAGGCGAGAATACTCCCACCTCAAGGAACGTGAAGGGCGTAGCCC